>NZ_PNCW01000530.1:0-274 GCF_005886985.1 Pseudoalteromonas sp. S3178
AAGTCACCAGCAACCCAACCAGGGAGATACCCTTCTAGGCTTGAGGCAACTGTTGTTTCACTAAAATTAGGAATACCTGTATTTGAGAATCCTGGCGTACGGTATACACTTCCCCAAAAGCTAGGAACAGACATACGGTTTGTCAGCGGAAAAATATCACAGGCACTGTTTGAAGCAATAGGTCCATTACCTGAGTTACGTGTAATAATATCACCTACTTCAGACTCCCAAATACGCTCTTCGCAGCCCTGCAAGAATGGGTTGCCTGCACGTG
>NZ_PNCW01000531.1:0-261 GCF_005886985.1 Pseudoalteromonas sp. S3178
CTTGCCATAAAATAAGCTCGCGGTTAGGTGAGCCGGTAGCCAAGAGCGTTGCGTCTTGATTAAAGCGCACTGCACTGAAAATTTTATGGCGAGCAATATACTGTAATTGTGCTTTGAGATCACCAGAAGTTAATTGCCAAATGCTCGCTTTTTTCATGCTATCTGCGGTAAAAGCAAATCTTCCTTGGTCATCTAATGCAACTTTGGTCACGCGACTTGGGTGGTTAAAGCGATGGATCACTTGCCCCGTTCTAGTATCCC
>NZ_PNCW01000532.1:0-260 GCF_005886985.1 Pseudoalteromonas sp. S3178
TATGTCAGCAAAATCAAACAACCCCTGCTCTTTTCCAAGCTGAGCATAAAAAATTACTTGGAACAGCAAGTCCCCCAACTCTTCTTTTAAGTGAGCAAAGTCGCCTTGCTCGATAGCATCGGCAACTTCGTGTGCTTCTTCTAACGTATGAGGGACAATGGTTTTAAAGGTTTGCTTCTTATCCCAGTCGCATCCAGTGCTTGGGTCGCGCAGCTTCGACATAACCTCTAGCAGCTGCTCTATCCCAATTGCTGTAGAAG
>NZ_PNCW01000533.1:0-288 GCF_005886985.1 Pseudoalteromonas sp. S3178
CGCCAGTTTTTTGTTTCCAGTGAGTGCTCCTCGATAGGTATAACGTTGCGCCAACAGCGACTTAATTTGATTAAACCGAGCGAGGTATATACGCTCAGGCTGATATGTTAACTGTGCTTCTAATATGTAAGGGTGCTCACAGGTCGCATTGTTTGTGCCTGACGTAATGGGGCTCGATACCACGCATGTGATCCCCGTGGCCTCAAACAGGTTTATCAATACGGCACTGAACCCGGCAAGACTCATCCACATTTCATTCTGTAATGCTGGCAGTGCGTTAATAATATT
>NZ_PNCW01000534.1:0-392 GCF_005886985.1 Pseudoalteromonas sp. S3178
TTGGTTATACGACTCAAGCTAGCAGCATCGTGCCAGTTTCTTGCGGTCAGTTTTTAGCTCAGTACCCTAATGTGAAGATCGAAATGCAGGTGCAAGATGAGTTGGAGCTTACTCGTAAGCTACAACTTGGTGAGATTGATATTAGCGTATATTTACAAAGTGCAAATAGCATAGTGAGTGATATTCACCTGCCTGATCAGTTAGTTTTATTTGTTTCGAGAAATCACCCTCTAGCAAATCAAGACAGCATCAGAAAAGCCGAATTAACGCAATACCCTATGTATGGCTGTTTCTCACAGTCGAAGCAAGTACAAAGTATGCTTAATGAAGCCGTTGACTCGTTAAACAAATCAACGAGTGTTAAAATTGGTAACATTGAACAAGTAATTGAT
>NZ_PNCW01000535.1:0-366 GCF_005886985.1 Pseudoalteromonas sp. S3178
ACGTAAATAACATCCTCTAAGCTTAAATCTGAGTAATTATAAACTTCAATTTTATCGGAATACTGTACTAATAGTTGATTCGTTTCAAAGTTATAACGTATTGATGAATAACGACCCTTAGGTATAGGTAATGGTGTTCGATTTGAACTACCATCGATAAGGTTAATGACTTTTTCACCTCGCTCTCTAGTTAAAAGAAGATATCCGTTATCCACCTCGATACCCATATGATCTTCATGTTCACTTTTTACAATAGGCGTAATTTTGTTGCTATCTAAATCAATCTGATAAGTGTCTAATAAAAACGGGTAACTAACCAATAACAACGATTTACTGTCTATAGCCTGAAAGTTTGCATAGCTTTTC
>NZ_PNCW01000536.1:0-324 GCF_005886985.1 Pseudoalteromonas sp. S3178
GCACAGGCTTGGCCTTATGTGGTACATGATAACCAAGTACATTTTTTGCTGCGTAAAAATGTTTTTAGTACGAGGCTGAAAGGTAAAATTGATGAAGCGATCATAGCGCTTAAACCTAAGATTGAGTTGTTAGTAGCGAGTTATCAGTCAAACGCTTCTTTTGGGATTTCAACTGTCTCAAATAGATTTCCTAGTTACCAACCGTTACCGCTTTCAAATCCTAACTAGCAAGGATGTTTTGTGCTAACTTAAGCCCCCTCATTTGCTTAAATTATGATTGTTTTCTAGCCAAACCAAACTTAATCAAATTGTCACATCAAAACG
>NZ_PNCW01000537.1:0-313 GCF_005886985.1 Pseudoalteromonas sp. S3178
GCCTTGAAACATCTCATCGCAGCCAATAAGTGTAAACGCGACTATCATTGCGTGTGATGATTCTAACGAGACAAACGACGGCACCTGATCCTTTACGACATACCAATCATCAGGCGTAATATCATACTCCCAATGCACTTCGCATGGCTTCAACTGGCCTCGCTGTGCAGTGCAAGCCGTAATACGTGATACAAACATGTAAGGCCAAGAAGGCATTCTAGTTCGCACTGGGTACTGATCAGCCGCCGCATAGTCTGACCCAAGTACATTAGCAATTGAGCCAACTGTGATTTCATGCAGCTGCTGCTCATTA
>NZ_PNCW01000538.1:0-381 GCF_005886985.1 Pseudoalteromonas sp. S3178
GTACAGCTTCTTTGGCAAACTGCACCCATCTCGGTGCACCGTCTACTAACTCTTTAAAGTAACCATAATCTAAACGCGCCCCCCCACAGGCACTGCCACGCTCTCTGCGACCATTTTTCTCAAGTAGTACCGAGCAATTTAAACGTATTAGCGGGCGAACATCGGTTGCAAATGTGCCGTCGCTTGCGGCAATTAACACTTCTTCATATACCGCCGATAGCGAACTGACCACTTGCTGCGCCTCAGGCGCTAAATCGCGAATACACTGTTCAATCTCTCTTAGTAAAGCCACTTTATCCGCATCACTCATGCTGGTAATTGGCTGTGCTGGTTGAAATTGAATGGGTGCTTTTACATCGCTAAATACTTGGACTTTACTGC
>NZ_PNCW01000539.1:0-233 GCF_005886985.1 Pseudoalteromonas sp. S3178
TTATTTAGATAACGAAGTCGAGTTTGATGTCATGGCTGCGCTGTTTAAAGGACAAATCTCCACCGAGTTTATGCGTATCGATGCCGATGAATATCAAATGTATAGTCTCCGTCAGTTTGCGTGGATGTTAGATGCTAAGCGTCGCAACAAATTGGTACGTCTGCTTCTTAATCATGACTATCGGGGCTTTAAATTAATTGAAGCGCAAATGGAACAACCTTGGCTGTTACATC
>NZ_PNCW01000054.1:0-3110 GCF_005886985.1 Pseudoalteromonas sp. S3178
TGAGTTGATTGATTGGTATCTACTTTAGTATTCAATATTAACTTCTGGCGAAGTTAAACTGTCACGAACAAAGACCCGTTTGGGTTGTATGGTTAAGTGACTAAGCGTACACGGTGGATGCCTTGGCAGTTGGAGGCGATGAAGGACGTATTAACTTGCGATAAGCCTAGTCAAGCTAGTAAAAAGCGCTTGAGACTAGGATTTCCGAATGGGGAAACCCACCTGCTTGCAGGTATCGTTAACTGAATACATAGGTTAACGAGGCGAACGCGGAGAACTGAAACATCTAAGTACCCGTAGGAAAAGAAATCAACCGAGATTCCGAAAGTAGCGGCGAGCGAAATCGGAACAGCCCTTAAGCTTATTATGTGTTAATGGAAGGCTCTGGAAAGTGCCACGATACAGGGTGATAGTCCCGTACATGAAAAGACATTTTAAGTGAAATCGAGTAGGTCGGAGCACGTGAAACTTTGACTGAATATAGGTGGACCATCATCTAAGGCTAAATACTCCCAACTGACCGATAGTGAACCAGTACCGTGAGGGAAAGGCGAAAAGAACCCCTGTGAGGGGAGTGAAATAGAACCTGAAACCGTGTACGTACAAGCAGTAGGAGCCTACTTGTTAGGTGACTGCGTACCTTTTGTATAATGGGTCAGCGACTTATATTTTGTAGCGAGGTTAACCGTATAGGGTAGCCGTAGGGAAACCGAGTCTTAACTGGGCGACTAGTTGCAAGGTATAGACCCGAAACCCGGTGATCTAGCCATGAGCAGGTTGAAGGTTGAGTAACATCAACTGGAGGACCGAACCCACTAACGTTGAAAAGTTAGGGGATGACTTGTGGCTAGGAGTGAAAGGCTAATCAAACCGGGAGATAGCTGGTTCTCCCCGAAATCTATTTAGGTAGAGCCTCGGACGAATACTTACGGGGGTAGAGCACTGTTAAGGCTAGGGGGTCATCCCGACTTACCAACCCTTTGCAAACTCCGAATACCGTAAAGTAATATCCGGGAGACACACGGCGGGTGCTAACGTCCGTCGTGAAGAGGGAAACAACCCAGACCGCCAGCTAAGGTCCCAAAGTCATAGTTAAGTGGGAAACGATGTGGAAAGGCCCAGACAGCCAGGAGGTTGGCTTAGAAGCAGCCATCCTTTAAAGAAAGCGTAATAGCTCACTGGTCGAGTCGGTCTGCGCGGAAGATGTAACGGGGCTAAACTATGCACCGAAGCTGCGGATTCAACGTTTACGTTGAGTGGTAGGGGAGCGTTCTGTAAGCCGTTGAAGGTGTGCCGGGAGGCATGCTGGAGGTATCAGAAGTGCGAATGCTGACATGAGTAACGATAATGCGGGTGAAAAACCCGCACGCCGGAAGACCAAGGGTTCCTATCCCATGTTAATCAGGGTAGGGTAAGTCGACCCCTAAGGCGAGGCCGAAAGGCGTAGTCGATGGGAAACGGATTAATATTTCCGTACTTGGTATAATTGCGATGGGGGGACGGAGAAGGCTAAGCAAGCATGGCGATGGTTGTCCATGTGAAAGTGAGTAGGGCGTTTGTTTAGGTAAATCCGGACGAACATTAAACCTGAGACACGAGACGAGTCACTACGGTGATGAAGTTGTTGATGCCATACTTCCAGGAAAAGCCTCTAAGCTTCAGATTATACCGAATCGTACCCCAAACCGACACAGGTGGTCAGGTAGAGAATACTAAGGCGCTTGAGAGAACTCGGGTGAAGGAACTAGGCAAAATCGTACCGTAACTTCGGGAGAAGGTACGCTCCTATCTGTGATGAGACTTGCTCTCTAAGCGGACGGGAGCCGCAGTGACCAGGTGGCTGGGACTGTTTATTAAAAACACAGCACTGTGCAAAATCGCAAGATGACGTATACGGTGTGACACCTGCCCGGTGCCGGAAGGTTAATTGATGGGGTTATCCTTAGGGAGAAGCTCTTGATCGAAGCCCCGGTAAACGGCGGCCGTAACTATAACGGTCCTAAGGTAGCGAAATTCCTTGTCGGGTAAGTTCCGACCTGCACGAATGGTGTAACCATGGCCACGCTGTCTCCACCCGAGACTCAGTGAAATTGAAATCGCAGTGAAGATGCTGTGTACCCGCGGCTAGACGGAAAGACCCCGTGAACCTTTACTACAGCTTGGCACTGAACATTGAACCTACATGTGTAGGATAGGTGGGAGACTTTGAAGATGAGACGCTAGTTTTGTTGGAGTCGTCCTTGAAATACCACCCTTGTAGTTTTGATGTTCTAACGTTGGCCCCTGAATCGGGGTTACGGACAGTGCCTGGTGGGTAGTTTGACTGGGGCGGTCTCCTCCCAAAGAGTAACGGAGGAGCACGAAGGTTGGCTAAGTACGGTCGGACATCGTACGGTTAGTGTAATGGTAGAAGCCAGCTTAACTGCGAGACAGACACGTCGAGCAGGTACGAAAGTAGGTCATAGTGATCCGGTGGTTCTGAATGGAAGGGCCATCGCTCAACGGATAAAAGGTACTCCGGGGATAACAGGCTGATACCGCCCAAGAGTTCATATCGACGGCGGTGTTTGGCACCTCGATGTCGGCTCATCACATCCTGGGGCTGAAGTCGGTCCCAAGGGTATGGCTGTTCGCCATTTAAAGTGGTACGCGAGCTGGGTTTAGAACGTCGTGAGACAGTTCGGTCCCTATCTGCCGTGGGCGTTTGAGAATTGAGAGGGGTTGCTCCTAGTACGAGAGGACCGGAGTGAACGAACCGCTGGTGTTCGGGTTGTCATGCCAATGGCATTGCCCGGTAGCTACGTTCGGAACTGATAAGCGCTGAAAGCATCTAAGCGCGAAGCAGGCCTCGAGATGATTTCTCACTAGACTTTTAAAGTCTCTGAAGGGCCGTTGAAGACTACAACGTTGATAGGCAAGATGTGGAAGTGGTGTGAGCCATTAAGCTAACTTGTACTAATTACCCGTGAGGCTTAACCATACAACGCCAAACGCGTTTTGTGACAGTAAAGCGACAGAAGTTAATGACTAAAGTAGATATTTACTGACAGACTTAAAAAATATTATCAGATATTTTCCAAATTTATGAGGTGACTCTTAGCGCGTAGCGT
>NZ_PNCW01000540.1:0-260 GCF_005886985.1 Pseudoalteromonas sp. S3178
AGATAAAGACAGCAACGGTACATTAAGCGAAGCAGAGGCCGGCGAAGATGCATTACTGCATGAGAATTTTGCACAAATAGACAAGAATGAAGACGGACAACTATCGTTCGATGAATTTAAACAGTTTGTAAAATAAAGGAGTATATTTATGAAACAATTAATTGGTGCTTTTTCGCTACTATTTTTAGCTATTAGCGCGACGGCATTGGCATCGTCGTTAAATGTACGTTTTATGCATTTAGATAAAAATATGGACGGCC
>NZ_PNCW01000541.1:0-217 GCF_005886985.1 Pseudoalteromonas sp. S3178
AACCTGAGTTCTATGACAAGCTGCCTATTTATTGGCAAAAAGATGTGGCTAAAACTGTGACAGTGCCAAATGCATTTTATATACCGCCAGCTTATCCGCATATTGTGGAAAAATTAAAGTTACATGGAGTATTAGTAGAAAAAGTCACTTCACATGACGAGATAGTAGGCTTACAGCAAGCGGTGATCACTCAGTATAGTTTTGCAAGCTCTCCCTT
>NZ_PNCW01000542.1:0-352 GCF_005886985.1 Pseudoalteromonas sp. S3178
ACTGCTGTGCTTGCGCCATGTATTCCAGACTGAGTACTTGACCGCCAATGGTATTCTCAAGGCTCAGCAATTTTGTACGCGCAAAATGAAAGTCATCGGCTTTAATTGCTGACTTCAATTTAGTAAAACATAGGCTACCATCAGCTTCATTCTCAATCGGTTGTGGCTGAACAGACCCTAATACTGCAGCACCACCCGCTTCATATTTATAATGATGTGCATTTTGCCCACATAAATATTCATCGCCCCGTTCACAATGCGCCATCAATGCCAGTAAATTGGCCTGCGTACCTGAGCTTGTAAAAAGTGCGCTTTCAAAACCATGCCGTTCATTGGCATATTGCTCAAGGGC
>NZ_PNCW01000543.1:0-295 GCF_005886985.1 Pseudoalteromonas sp. S3178
ATTTTAAAGCAAGTGGCATTAGTATCTGCATTATTTGCATCAACAGCTAGCCTAGCAAACTCAACAGACTTCGTTGAACTAGGTTATGGAAAAATCACGCTTGATGGCGTTGATGAATTCAAGCCTACGGGTATCGCAGTTACGGTAAACAAGGCATTTGACGGCTTTTATCTTCAAGGTACTTATGCTGCATTAAGTGATGACTTTAAAGGTACTTCAATCGAAAGCGATTATTACGCAAATATAGAAACAACGGTTAAAGTTGAGACAGATTTAAACTATCTTACTCTTTTAG
>NZ_PNCW01000544.1:0-284 GCF_005886985.1 Pseudoalteromonas sp. S3178
CTCATCGTTACCCAATGTTGTTAGTCGACAAAGTGATCGACTATAAGGCTGGTGAGTATTTACATGCAATTAAGAATGTCACAGTAAATGAGCCTATTTTTACCGGACATTTCCCAGGACAGCCTATTTTTCCTGGGGTGATGATTTTAGAAGCTATGGCACAGGCCACGGGGTTACTCGGTTTTAAAACCGTAGAGCATCGTAGCGAAGGTGAACTATACTTATTTGCAGCAATCGATAATGCACGATTTAAGCAACCAGTTCTACCTGGTGATACCATGCAT
>NZ_PNCW01000545.1:0-319 GCF_005886985.1 Pseudoalteromonas sp. S3178
TCCGTCGATGGGTAAAACCACGTTTGCGATGAACTTGGCTGAGCATGCCGCGATGACGCAAGACAAGCCGGTACTGATCTACTCGCTAGAGATGCCTTCAGAACAGATCATGATGAGGATGCTCGCCTCACTCGGCCGTATCAACCAAACCAAGGTACGTACCGGTCAATTAGATGATGACGATTGGGCACGCCTGTCATCCACCATGGGCTTATTGATGGAAAAAGGCAAGATGTACATAGATGATGCATCTGGTCTTACACCAACAGACGTGCGTTCACGCGCTAGACGAATTGCACGCGATCACGGTGGGATCAGC
>NZ_PNCW01000546.1:0-275 GCF_005886985.1 Pseudoalteromonas sp. S3178
ACTGATATTTTAAAAAATCGTGTCGATACGCTCACCAATGCCTTCACTCAAGCGCGCACTAACCGCGAATATAACGGCAAATACACCTGTGTTTATCCTATCAAAGTAAACCAACAGCGCTCTGTTGTGAGTAAGTTATTAGCTCACCCAAGTGGCTTAGTGGGACTTGAAGCCGGTTCTAAGCCTGAACTAATGGCCATTTTAGGGGTGGCGAAAGAGCCTATTACAATTGTATGCAACGGCTACAAAGACAGTGAGTTTTTACGTTTAGCCTG
>NZ_PNCW01000547.1:0-361 GCF_005886985.1 Pseudoalteromonas sp. S3178
TGCTAATGCCCTGATGCGCAACATCTTTAATACGTACAGGTGTGCCTGCTTTAACCGCACTAACATGGGTAATACCTGCGCCCATTAAGCCACCACCTAGCACTGCAACACGCTTCACAGGAGCAAGATCTTCACCTTGGAAATCCTTTTTCATTTCCGTTGTCGCAAAGAAAATCCCACGTAGCGAGCGCGATACTTCAGACATCACTAAATCAGCAAACCCCTCGGCTTCGGTTTTATAACCTTTAAGCTTGTCCAGCTCTACAGATGCACGTACCGCTTTGATGATAGCGAGCGGCGCTGGATAGTGACCACCCGTTTTCTTCTCAACATTTTCTTGTGCTTTTTTGAAAATGATATT
>NZ_PNCW01000548.1:0-234 GCF_005886985.1 Pseudoalteromonas sp. S3178
CGCTGATGATGGAGCAAAAGCAAGGCCATCCGGAGTCTGGTGCTAATACTGCGTGGGTGCCCTCTCCTACCGCAGCAACGCTCCATGCAATGCACTATCACTATGTGGATGTGTTTGCACGCCAACTTGAGATAAAAACACGTCAACAAGCATCGCTCGATAACTTACTTACGCCCCCGTTGATGTTAGAAAACGATTTGTCTGCGGAGGATATTCAAGCCGAATTAGACAATA
>NZ_PNCW01000549.1:0-296 GCF_005886985.1 Pseudoalteromonas sp. S3178
ATAAATCTGCAGGCGTATGTATAAGTTCTCTATCAACCAATTGTTCGACAATTTTGTCTCCCAACCCATCAATATCAAGCGCTTTACGTGATGAGAAATGTTTAATGGCTTGTTTACGCTGCGCTTGGCATACCAAACCCCCCGTGCAACGAGTTATCGCCTCCCCTTCTACCCGCTCAACGTGCGAGTCACACACAGGGCAAGTGTCTGGAAACGTAATATCACGCACCGTATCAGGGCGACGTTCTAATACCACTTGCGTTACTTGCGGGATCACATCCCCCGCACGGCGCACA
>NZ_PNCW01000055.1:0-26531 GCF_005886985.1 Pseudoalteromonas sp. S3178
GGTTTTTAGGCAAGGCAGAGCCTATGAAGTGTGGTTACTCCCCATAAATAGGCGATAACGCAGCATAAATGCCAAACATGCGCTGCCCTTCGGGTTCTGCCTAGGGGCGATAAACTCTTTGTTACTCGGTTTTTACTTAGCCCACTAGGTTACAAACCTCGCGCCGCGATTTAATCGCCCCTAGATTGAACAAATTTCAATCCGTAAAGATCAACATGCCCTAGCATTCCTAACTAGGGTTATCGGTTTTGTATCAAGGTTTTAAATGTGTAACCTAATTTTGTAAAAGCACATACACTCTTTGCACCACAAGGCTAATCCTGTTTAAATGAATCGCCTGCTGAGTTTAATGTATAAAATTAATCGATTGCTTTTATAAGGCTATTATTTTTGTTTTTTAAGGAATTTTTTTGAAAGCCACTTTATATACAATTATTGCTTTAATTGCGTTTGCCGCAAATTCTTTGTTTTGCCGTATGGCGCTTGCACAAGGCTACATAGACCCGTGGAACTTTACAATAATTCGCCTTTTAAGTGGTGCTGCCTGCCTAGGGATTATAATGGGGGTTTATAGTTACAACTTAAAACGTAAAGGTGCATTTAACCGTGAAATTTTAAACGATAGAGGGAGCTGGCGAAGCAGTATTAGCCTATTAGTTTATGCGCTGAGTTTTTCAATTGCGTACGTAGAACTTGATACTGGCACAGGTGCACTTATTTTATTCTCAGCGGTGCAATTAACGATGATCGGCTGGGGAATTTATCAAAAAGAGCAATTAAGTAAATTGCAATGGGCTGCATTTATTGTGGCGTTAGGTGGTTTTGTGTATTTAATGCTGCCATCAGCCGCTGTGCCGTCAGTTTTAGGCGCATCCCTTATGGCATTAAGTGGTGTAGCGTGGGGTATTTACAGCATACGCGGTAAAGTATGTGTATCGCCACTTCGTACTACTGGGTTTAATTTTGTTAGAAGTTTAGTAGCTGTGCCTATTTTATTGCTAGTTGGTATGAGCTATATAAAAACGGTGAGCATTGAAGGAATTTTACTAGCATGTGCGTCAGGTGCGATAGCATCAGGTATTGGTTATAGTATTTGGTATGTAGCTATGCCACTGCTTAAAAGTACGCAAGCAGCTGTAGTACAACTATGCGTGCCAGTACTTGCAGCTATAGCTGGGGTGCTGTTTTTATCAGAGCAATTAACGCTTGAATTTATAATAGCAAGCTCATTAATATTAGGGGCTGTGCTGGTCTTTATATTAAATAAACACAAAGCCTAGTGACTAAGTAAACCCGCTTTATGGCGGGCTTACGTTGCTTATAAAACGTTTATAAAGTGCAGGTAGGTTGGCTAAAATAGCTGACTTACCAAGTAACTCACTATTATTAATACAATCGTAAAGTACTTCCTCGCTAAGCGCATTAACCATTAACTGTGATTGCTTAATATGGCTAATATGCCAAAGCTCAGGCGCAACTCCGTCTAAATCATGTTTATAAGGGCGATAAAAACCAAATTTAGCTAAGTTATTGTTAAGCCAATTGCTCAAAGGGGCGAATGGACCGCCTTGCTCATACTCATTTGGAGTTAACTGTAATTTGTAATCGTCATTTACCGCCGCTCTATCAAATATATCGAGATCGGTACCTAAATGATGTCTACTTGCACCGGGCAGGGCTGAGTAACGCATTATAGCAATACATTTATTTATATCAGTTAGTTTGGTTAAATCCACGGGCTGTTGCTGTTTATTATAAACAGGGCGAGAACCTGAAAATTTATTGTTCCAAATCATCGATTGGCGATCAAAATCTCTAAAGCTTGAGGCAATTGTTAGATCAAAACCTGCATTTTTAGCCGCATTTTGTAGCGCTAAAAAATCATCGATAATTTTGCTATGTAAACGATGGTTTTGAATATCAGTTAAATGTGTATCACTTTGCCCAGTAATACACTCACAAGCTATTAAGTTGCTTAAGGCCATTATGTTAAAAGGTTTTCGAGGATTTGTTCGTAAATATCGGCAAGTGCGATTAAGTCATCTGTACTAACACATTCATCCACTTTATGAATTGTGGCGTTACGTGGACCAAGCTCAATAACTTTCGCGCCTGTTTGCGCTATAAAACGTCCGTCAGATGTCCCACCGGTGGTTTCTAAGTTGGTCGTAAGCCCTGTGACAGATTTAATAGCACTAACAGTGGCATCCACAAGCGGGCCGTGCTCAGTTATAAATGGCAGACCATTCACTATCCAGCTTAATTCATAGTTTAATTTGTGCTTTTGTAATATTGCGTTTACGCGTGCTTGTAATTGCTCATGCGTTACTTCGGTACTAAATCTAAAGTTAAATTGTATTTCAAGCTCACCTGGTATTACATTACCTGCACCAGTACCTCCATTTATGTTTGATACTTGAAAGCTAGTTGCCGGGAAAAACTCATTACCCTCATCCCACACTGTTTGGCTAAGCTCAGTAATGGCTTCAGATGATAAGTGAATAGGGTTTTGTGCTAAGTGAGGATAGGCAACATGGCCTTGTATACCTTTTACTTTTAAAAAGCCAGTTAGAGAGCCGCGGCGACCGTTTTTTACTACATCACCTAATACATCGCGTGATGATGGTTCACCAACTAGGCACATATCGATTTTTTCACCGCGCGCTTCTAACGTATCTATTACGCGAGTTGTGCCATTTATAAATGGACCTTCTTCGTCTGAGGTAATTAAAAACGAAATAGAACCTTTGTGATCAGGGTTTTTAGTAACAAAACGCTCTGTTGCAACGAGCATTGCAGCAAGAGAGCCTTTCATATCAGCGGCGCCACGGCCATGTAGCAAACCATCTTTTACCAAACCCGAAAACGGTGGATGTTGCCAATTTTGCACTGGACCTGTAGGTACAACATCGGTATGTCCTGCAAAGCAAAAATGCGGTGACTGAGTGCCTTTACGTGCCCATGTATTTAGCGTGTCAGTAAAAAATAATGATTCAATATTAAAGCCAACCGCCTTTAGGCGATCGTTCATCATTTGTTGGCAGCCAGCATCTTCAGGTGTTACCGACTCTCGCTGAATAAGTGCTTGTGCAAGTGCAATTACATCATGTGTCATTATTTAAAAATCTCATCATATTGAGCAGCTTTAAAGCCTAAATGGTAGCTACTATTATTTACAAGCACAGGGCGTTTGATCATTGCTGGTTGTTCAACAAGTAGCTCTATTGCAGACTCTTTGGTAAGACTTTGTTTTTGCTCATCAGATAATGCGCGGTACGTGGTGCCGCGTTTATTAACTAGCTGTTCCCAGTCAAGTTTGTCTGCAAACGTGCTGACCATTTGTGTATTTACGCCATCTTTTCGATAGTCATGAAAAGTAAACTCAATATTATTATCTGCTAAGTATTTTTTAGTCTTTTTTATGGTATCGCAATTGCTTATGCCGTATAGAGTGATCATAAATCTACTTCTTTTTGATAATAGTTAATAGGGGATCTGCACCCGCATTTACATGCGTATGCGAGTAATGAAACGTGCCTAAGGTATGGCCGTTGAGTAATATTAAACTTGCTAGCATGGGCTTATCAAGCTTACGCAGGTCAAAATACGCAAGACGCTGACCTTTACGTATTTCACTGCCGTTAAGCTGGGCAATATGGGTATGAGTAATAGGCTGTGAGCCAGAAATAGTTAAGTTTATTAACACTTTTAGGCCATTTTTAGCCTGCAAAATAAATTCAGTACCTGCGTTTTTTGCTTGAAGTAATGTGCCATCAAAAGGGGCTAAAATTTTATGACTGCTAAGGCTCACCATAATGCCAGGGCCAAGCGTGCCATATTTAAAAAACGGTTCGGGATGGCTATCAAGCATGGCTACTTTACCAGTAAATGGGCTGGTAATTGTAATTGCATTATTGGGTGTTTTATTAACGGCTAAATAATCAAGTTGCTGTGCTTTCATTGGCTAATCTGCTACCACATTGTAGCCATCATTTTTTAACGCTTTGAGCGCTTTGGAAGCTGTTTGTTTTTTTACCAAAATATAGTCTGTATCGTAAGTTGATATTGAAAAAATAGAAATTTTAGCACTGGCGAGTACGCCTGATATATTAGCCATTATACCTGTGAGCGAAAAGCCTAATGGGCCAACCACTTCTAGTGCTTGCCAGTCAGGCTCTGTATCTAAGCTTTGGATTTCAAATTCACTAGGGCAAACAATCGATAGTTCATCGTGAGTTTTAGAAATAAAAAATAAAGGCTGTTTTAACAGTGCCGAAGGTATGTTGGCATCAACGTCTAAACTATGAATAGATAAAAGCGTGCTGTGTAATTGTAATGTTTGTTTTGACATTAAACGCCTGCGATACAGCCATATTGATAGCTTTATAGTATAGATTATTGGATTTAAATTAAAGGTGTATCAGTGACTAAAGTAGCGGTTTGTAGGCAGGCTTTAATAAAGATTAAAAACTTACCCACAATTTCTGTGGATAAGTATGGGAATTGGTAGGTATAAATAGCCTAACTTATTAATTATTAAATAAATAATAGCTAGGCTATAAAAAGCACACGTTTAGATTATTGCGTAATTAAAGCTTCTGCTTGGGCAGCTTGAATAGCCGTTAATGCAATAGTGTATACAATATCGTCAACTAATGCGCCGCGGCTTAAATCGTTAACTGGTTTACGCATACCTTGTAGCATAGGGCCGATACTTATTAAATCGGCACTGCGTTGTACGGCTTTATAGGTTGTGTTACCGGTATTTAAGTCTGGGAATATAAATACGGTTGCTTTACCTGCAACTGGGCTATTTGGCGCTTTTTTAAGAGCAACATTTTCCATAATTGCGGCGTCGTACTGAAGGGGGCCATCAATAATTAAATCAGGGCGTTTTTGCTGCGCTATTTTGGTAGCCTCACGTACTTTTTCTACATCGGCACCAGTACCAGATGTACCTGTACTGTAACTTATCATAGCTACACGCGGCTCTATTCCAAACGCGGCAGCTGAGTCGGCTGATTGAATCGCTATATCAGCAAGTTGCTCTGCATTTGGATCTGGGTTTATTGCACAGTCGCCATATACAAGAACTTGATCAGGCAGTAGCATAAAAAAGACAGAAGATACGAGCGATGACCCAGGGGCTGTTTTAATGAGCTGAAGTGGCGGGCGAATGGTATTAGCTGTTGTGTTTACTGCACCCGATACTAAGCCATCTACTTTACCTTGCTCTAGCATCATAGTACCCAGCACTACGTTATCTTGCAGTTGCTCTTGCGCCACAACGGCTGTTAAACCCTTACCTTTACGTATTTCTACCATAGGTTCAATGTAGTCGTTAATAATGCTTTTAGGTTCTACAATGCTTACGTGCTCGTTTAACTCTATCCCTTGTTGCTCTGCAATACGCATAATTTCATCGCGATCACCTAGTAATATAGTTTTAGCTATACCACGCTGGCCACAAATAGCGGCGGCTTTAATTGTGCGTGGCTCGTTACCTTCAGGCAGTACGACTGTTTTACCTGCTTTACGGGCTTTATCTGTTAATAAGTAACGAAATGCTGGTGGTGACAGCTTACGTGTTTTACCGACACTTTTAACGAGCGTATCTAACCAGTCTGAATCGATAAACTGTGCATTATGATCTTTTACTTTTTCAATACGCTGGTCATCATCGCTAGGTACTTCCATATTAAAATTATGAAGCAGTAGGGATGTACGCCATGTATCGGCTTCGGTTGCAAGTATTGGTAAACCCGTTTGCATAGCTTGTTCACACAATGCCATTATGCGCGCTTCAGGTTCAAAGCCACCGGTTAGCAATATTGCGCCAATTTTAGTGCCATTCATGGCTGATAAACACGCAGCAACAAGTATATCTGAGCGATCGCCAGGTGTTACTAGTAATGCACCGGGAGTAAAGTGATTCAAAATATTTGACACAGTTCGGGCACAAAATGTAATACGACGCAGGCGACGATGTAGCATGTCACCTTCGTTAATAATGGTCGCTTTTAAATACGCACTTAAATCTTTAACGCGTGGTGCAACTAAGTCAAAGTCCCACGGGATGGCACCAAGTAACATAAACGGGTTTTTTCTAAAAATAGGTAAAGAAGCTAAGCGGTTTAGCTCGTTATCTAATTCTTCAGGTTTGTAGGCGTCGACTAAATCCGCACGTGCGCGGCCTTCTTCATCAAGAGGGGCATTTACTTTATTAAAAATACAGCCAAGAACACGTGGGTGGTCAATACCGCCGTAGTTACCCGCTGCGATTTCAAGACGATCTTCTATTTGCGTAATATTGTAGTTGCCGGGGGTAAGTACAAAAACAATGTCGGCACCGAGTGTTTGCGCTATTTCGCGGTTTACGCGCCCAGCATAAGGTTGCCTACGGGTAGGAACCATACCTTCAATAATAGCAACTTCATCATCGTTAATTTTACTTTCAAATCGCTCAACAATTTCTTCAAGAAGGTCGTCACCACGGCCATCACCGATCATTTGTTCGGCGTAATCCAATGCAAAGGGAGTAGGCGGATTAATAGGTGAGCCCTGAGTAACTATTTGCGTTGATTTTTCTGGCCCAGTTTCGCCTGAGCGAGGCTGTGCTATTGGTTTAAAAAAGTTAACTTTAACCGTTTTTTGCTCTAAAGCGCGCACTAATCCAACAGAAACAGAGGTTAAGCCAACGCCTGTAGACACCGGGATAAGCATAATACGACGTGCCATAATTACAGCTCCTTCACAATGTTTGCAGCATCTAGGGCAATAACCCATTCTTCGTTAGTCGGCATTACGACTGCTTTTGGTATTTTATCTGATGTGCTAATAATACCTTGCGTGCCAAAGCGAGCGTTTAAGTTTGCTTGCTCGTCACAATTAAGGCCTAAGTAGCCAAGCTGTTTGATTACATTTGCACGAATAATATCGGAGTTTTCACCAATACCGCCGGTAAAAATAAGTGCATCTAGACGTTGTAATGGCACCATGTAAGCTGCAATTTGTTTAGCTAAACGATAACAAAAAATATCAAGCGCCAATTGTGCTTTTTTATGTCCTGCAACTGCGGCTTCTTCTATTGTACGGCAATCATTAGAAAGCTCACTGATACCTAAAAGGCCACTTTCTTGGTTTAATAAGTTATCAATTTGTTTTGCGTTGTAATCTAGCTGGGTAGTTAAAAAATTAAATAAACCAGGGTCAATATCACCACTACGAGTACCCATAACTATGCCTGCCAGCGGTGTTAAGCCCATGCTTGTATCAACGCTTTTCCCGTCTTTAATTGCGCAAACAGAGCAACCATTACCTAGGTGAGCGCTAATAAAATTACTTTGCTCAATAGGCTGGTTTAATAATTTAGCTGTTTGGCCTGCAACGTAATAATGGCTTGTACCATGCATGCCGTAACGTCTTACACCGTAGTCGGTATAAAGCTTATAAGGTAATGCATACAAGTAGGCAACTTCATCCATAGTTTGATGAAAAGCGGTATCAAATACGGCTACTTGCGGTAAGCCTATAAATGAATTTTGCGCTGAAGAAATTCCTAACAAGTTAGCATGGCCATGCAAAGGTGCTAAAGATGATGCTTTAGTAATGCCTTCAATTACAGCATCATCAATTAAAACTGATTTCGTAAAGTGCTCACCACCATGAACAACCCGATGACCTACAGCAATTAGGTGCTCATCTAGGTTGTGATTTTTTATTAAGGTTACAAGCGTATTTATAGCCTCAGCATGTGCTTGGTTTGCACCCAGCTCAATTACTGTTTTAGCGCCATTATATTTGTATTTAATAGACGGCGCGTCAGCACCTAAGCGCTCAGCTAGGCCCGAAATTATTTCGTGTCCATCGTTTGCATCAATAATGGCAAACTTTAAGCTAGAGCTACCACAATTTAGTACTAAAACATGTTGTGACTTAGGGGAGGTTGTTGGCATAGATTTAATTTCCATAAACAAATTAGTAAGTGAGCGTTAAGTATTGGGCGTTACACTTGAGCTGATAATGGCTAAAAGTTTAATTTAGCACTGCCTATTTTAACTTAGTTCAGCAATTTAGTTTAGTGTTTTGGCTGATTTAGCAGCTAAATTAAGTGTTTTTACCGATAAAGTGTAACTCCCTTATTTTGTGTTACACTTTGGAAATAGCCAATATTGAACTTGAATTTAAAAGCAGTATCTGTGAGGAGTCATGATGCAAAAAAGTGTGATGTCACAACTACAAACGGGTCGTTTGTATGCTAAAAACTGGCCTATGCGCAAAGAGCTGGCACCTTTATTTTTAGAATTTAGGGTAATAAAAGCGACTGAATTAGCTATAACTGTGATGCCAATTTTAGCTATGCTTACTTTGTTTTTTCAGCTTAACTACTTAGGCCCTGACTTTTTACCACAAGCAATTGCTAGCGCATTATTTTTTATTTCACTGCCTCTACAAGGTATATTTTGGCTAGGTAAACGAGCACAAACACCTTTAGAGCCCGCAATGCAAAAATGGTACACCGAGCTTTATACAAAAATGGTAGAAAACGGTTATCAAGTTCAACTTAGTGAAAACAAGCCCCGTTACATGGAGCTTGCTAGCTTACTTAAAGATATGTTTGAAAAAATGGATAGGGCGTTCACTAAAGAGCAGTTTTAATAAACTGAGTTATGTAAAACGATAAGGTGACCTTGTGCTCACCTTTTTCCTCGAGCGCTGTCCAGTGCTCGGGTCTAAATTTCCACGCGAATGGCGTCATCATAATCAAGTTTTTAATGTCGGTGACACCGAGTGTAACGGTTTCAGTTAAAAGCGATTGTGCTGATTTTTCAAAGCCTTTTGGTGTTGTTATTTCTGTGTGCTCATTTACATTTGAATAAATGTACGTTTTTAATTCTTTTAAATGCCAGGGCCCTGGGCTTGCTACTACTAAGGTTGTGTTTTCATTTGCGAGGCGCGCTAGCTCTACCTCAAATAAAGGAGCAAAAACACTAACAAGTACATCAGCAAATTCATTTTTAAATGGGGCTTGGCTTATAGAAGCCACGCTAAAATCGCAATTAGGATAACGCTTAGCGGCATATTTAACCGCAGACTTTGAAATATCAACGCCGTATACCTGCGCGTTTGTTTTATTTGCTATGGCTTGAGTATAAAACCCTTCACCACAACCTAAATCTACAACAGTATTAGCGCTTATATTACTAATTGTATTACTAAGGCTTTGCTGCAAAAAACGGTAATGACCAGTTTCTAAAAATGCACGTCTAGCTTGCACCATTTCTAATGAATCGCCCGGTTGCTTTGAATTTTTTTGCTGTACTGGCAGCAAGTTAACATAACCTTCTTTTGCAAAATCAAAACTGTGATTATTAGCACAGCGAAGCGTAGAGTCTGTTTTTATAAGTGCTTGGTTACACAGTGGGCATTGATATTGTAGACTCATGAGTCTAAGTAGTCCTTATCGTAAAAAGTTTTAACCCAGTGTGGGCGGTAAGTAATCATAATGGTAATAGCCATACCATTGAGCATTGCTTCAGGAAACCAAATTATAGCACTCAAATAAACGTAGTTATCAGCCAGTTCTTGCCAATTGTATTGGCCTATTGTCAGATAAAATAATGCACCTAAGCTTATTTTTATACAGGCAATAAACCCAGCTGTTATAAATGCACAAACAAATATATAAACAAAAAAATGGCGGGGTAAATATTGGTAACTGATTAAAAAGCCAAGGTAGCTCAATAATATAGGTATAAAGGCACCAATAAGTATTTGCATGGGTAACAGATTAAGCTCGATTTGACCAACGGCAGTTAATAATACGCTGGCTAGCACAGAGCTTAAAATAGCTGATCGCCACCCTAAAATTAAGGTCGCTGCTGTAACACCTAAAATGTGCAAATCTAGGCCTGTTAAAATACCAGCTTTTATACGCCAAAGCACAGCAAATACTATAGCGCATGCAAGCACACCCGTTTGACGTGCGGGTGTTGTATAAAGTGCTTTATATGTTTTTTTATCAAAGCTTAGTAAAGCGATAATAATAACAAGAGCCCAAAGTAGCCCTTGTAAAGTAAGACTAATCATCAAAACTATTTAAATGTAGACCAAATAGGTGCGTGATCCGATGGTTTTTCAATACCACGTAACTCGTAATCAATACCTGTATCAATACAGCGTGCTGCAAGGTCTTTAGTAGCAAGTACCACGTCGATACGAAGGCCTCGGTTATCAACAAACCCTTTAGAACGGTAATCAAACCATGAATATTGATCGTTTGTGTCGGGATTTTGCTCTCTAAAGGTATCTGTAAAGCCCCAATTTAATAATGTTGCTAACCACTCACGCTCTTCTGGTTGGAAAGAACATTTACCTGTTTTTAACCAGCGCTTAGCGTTTACATCACCAATGCCAATATCTAGATCGGTAGGGGAGATGTTTATGTCGCCCATTACAATTACGTCTTGCTCTGGTGTGTGGTTAGTTTCAAGGTGGGTCATTAAGTCTTTATAAAATTGACGTTTATAAGGAAATTTAGTTTCGTGATTAATATTATCGCCTTGTGGGAAATAACCATTCATAACGGTTAGGTCACGGCCATTATCTTGTTCAACGGTTACGCTTATCATACGTTTTTGTGATTCATCAGTATCTGTTGCAAACCCTTTTAAGACCGATTTAGGCTCTTTTTTGCATAACATAGCTACACCGTAATGTGCTTTTTGACCATGAAAATAAACGTGATATCCCATTTTTTGAACATCTTCTAGTGGAAATGCTTCGTCATGAACTTTAATTTCTTGCAAGCCAATAACGTCTGGTTGATGTTTATCTATTATTGCTTGTAATTGATGAAGGCGGGCACGCAGACCATTGATATTGAAAGAAATCACTTTCATAAAATTTACCTTAAAATTGGTTCTATTTAGTGGCATAAATTGTATCAGTAAATACACGTACATAACATGACTGAATTGAGTTAATAGCTGCACAAATGTTGATCAAATGATGGTTAAAGTTTAAACATTGTAAATGCATTATTAATTAATTAAATAAATAAAAAATTCAATTGATATTAGCTATTTTGAATATATAATGCGCAAAAATTACTTGTTTAGCTCGTTCAAATAGGATCTCTCATGAAAACACAACTACTTTTAGCTACCGCTTTATTTGCATCTGCAACTGTTTGTGCACAAAGCAACACTTACTTCAGCCAAGACAACAAACTTGAGTCTAAATTATGTGTATTAAGTGCTAACGAAGGCTTTAGCGTTGCCCGTAAAGAAGCTGCTCAACATGGCGTTTATTTATCTCGTTTTTCTAAGAGTATTTTGTGTAACGGTGAAGACATTCGTGAGATCGCTAAAAAAGCGACGGTAAGTACTTCATCAGTAGATAAAGTAGAAGTATTTGCTAAAGATGCACACCAAGAAACACAGTTATGTATGACTGCACTTAAAAAAGGGTTAGCACCAGTACGTCAAAAGATTGGTAACTTAAACTCTTTAAAATGTAATGGTCAAAACGTAACTGAGTTTGTTAAGCGTTACCAAAACGCTGCAATTTAATTTTAAGCTAAAAATTATCTTTTAGAAAATGCCTGGTTTTAACCGGGTATTTTTTTGCAAAAATTACAAGGTAGGCTGCAATCATTGCAAAGCTAAGTAATTGATTAAAGTATATAAATTAAGCTAAATACCACTAACTAATTGATAGTTAGAGTGTTATTTATATTGGCATCGGACTTGTATTAGTTAAAGTGACATTTACTAACTACAAGGATACGTCTTATGAAAAAGTTAACACTAGCAACAACTATTTTAGCATCTTTGAGCTTAGCGGCTTGTGCATCAAACCAAGGTTTAGAAAAAATCGATAGCGATTTTGCAAGCTTAGATAACGACAGTGATGGTTATATTTCAAAAGTAGAAGCAGATGATGACAGCATCTGGGGGCATTTTTCAAATATTGATACCAACATGGATAATGAAATCAGTCGTAAAGAATTTAACGCATACATGCAATTAAATACCGGTAAGGTAGCCACTGACAGCGAAGTTAGTGAGTCAGCATTTAAAGCTAAAATAGCAAAGTTTGATAAAATCGAAAATGATTTTAAGAGCTTAGATAACGACAAAAATGGTTATATTTCAGTAGAAGAAGCTGATGATGACGATATTTCGAACCATTTTGGATACATGGATGGTAATAACGACAAGCGCATCAGCAAAGGTGAGTTTAAAGGTTATATTAAAAAATACGGTAAAGCGGTAGCTGAAGATGATGCTCTTAAGGTATTAAGACACAGCTAATATTACCTAAATTAGTTAATAAAAACAGCCAGCATTAATTGCTGGCTTTTTTGTGCATTTAATTTAGATAAAAGGCAGATATATTTTCCACCTTTTATGATGTTCTGTCATAATAGATGGCTGTGTATTTTAAAAGGCTGGGCAAAATTATGGCAGGTCGTCGAATTAGTGATGAGCAATTAATTGAGATCATTGAAGCGGCTATATTTGTCGCAGACAAACCAGTTAGTAAGCGCCATTTAAAAGACACAGTACTTGCTGATTTAGCTATATCAATGGCAAGAATTAACGCTGCAATTGAAGCTATAGAAAGCCACTTTCAGACACGAGGTATACGCCTTGTAGAAGTTGGCAGCGGTTATCGGTTTGAGGCTTGTAGTAGCTTAAGCCCTTGGTTGAGCAATTTATGGCAAGAACGAGCGCCTAAGTATTCGCGCGCGCTTTTAGAAACGTTGTCGTTAATAGCCTACAGGCAACCAATAACACGTGGTGAAATAGAGCAAGTAAGAGGCGTTACTACCGGCTCAACAATTATAAAAACCCTTCTCGAGCGTGAGTGGGTTAAAGTGGTAGGGCATAAAGAAGTACCGGGTAAACCGGCATTATATGCAACTACTAAGCAATTTTTAGATTATTTTTCGTTAACAGGTTTAGAGAATTTACCTGCTTTGCCATCAGATCAGCAAAGCAAAATTAATCAGTTAATGAGCGATCCTTCTGTGAGAGAACCATCCGAATGAGTATACAAGGTGAAAAGTTACAAAAAGTCTTAGCCCGTGCAGGCGTAGGCTCACGCCGTGAAATGGAAAAATACATTGATGCTAACCGCGTTAGTGTAAATGGCAAAGTAGCTAAGTTAGGCGACCGTGTTGAAGAAACCGATTTAATTCGTGTTGACGGTCATACTGTAAAAATTGAAGAAAAAGCAGATCGTATCTGTCGTGTAATTATGTACAACAAACCAGAAGGTGAGTTAAGTACACGTAAAGATCCTGAAGGCCGTCGTACTGTATTTGACCGCTTACCTCGTATTGACGGTGAACGCTGGATTGCAGTTGGACGATTGGATATTAATACTGCAGGCTTAATGTTATTTACTAATGACGGCGAGCTTGCAAATCGTTTAATGCACCCAAGCTACGAAGTAGAGCGTGAATACTCAGCTCGAGTATTTGGTGAAGTAACGAATGAAACAGTTAAAAATCTTACTCGTGGTGTTGAACTAGAAGATGGTCCCGCTAAGTTTTTAAGCGTAAAACCAATGGGCGGCGAAGGTATTAACCGCTGGTTTAACGTAACACTTAATGAAGGGCGTAACCGCGAAGTTCGTCGTTTATGGCAGTCTCAAGATGTTGAAGTATCTCGCCTTATTCGTATTCGTTACGGTAAATTAGAACTTGATAAGCGTGTACCTCAAGGTGGCTGGAATGAGTTAGACCTTGAAACAGTTAACTATTTACGTAAAACAGTTAAGCTTGGTCGTGAAACACAGACTAAACTTTCGGTTATGCCTGAAAAGCGTAAAGATAAGCGCGCTAAAATCAATCAAATACGCAAAGCGGTAAAAAAGCACAATCAACGTGTTAAGCAAACTAAACGTAAGTAATTACTAGATATTTACAGACAAAAAAGCCGCAATTTATGCGGCTTTTTTATGATTGATGTGTATTTTATTTTTTCTCTTGCGCATCAAGTGATTCGCCATTTACAGATGCTGAGTCATCACTCATTAAGTATAAGTAGGTTGGCATTAAATCCTCAGGCGTGGCAAGTTTGTCTCTGTCTTCACCTGGATAGGCAGCAGCACGCATAGACGTTCTGGTTGCACCTGGATTTATGCAATTTACACGAATAGACGTTTTACCTACTTCGCACGCCCATGTTTGCATCATGCCTTCTACAGCAAATTTAGAAATAGCATATGGTCCCCAAAATTCACGGCCTTTTCGTCCTACACCTGATGATGTGAAAACGACTGATGCACTTTTTGATTTACGTAGCACAGGGAAGAGCGCTTTAGTGATCATTGCTTGTGCCGTTACATTTACTTTCATTATGTTTTCAAAAGTAGATGAACAAAAATGCTCTAGCGGGCCAAGAGAACCTAAAATTCCGGCATTATTAAGTAACCCATCAAGGCGGCCAAATTGGCTTTCTATAGTGGCTGCTAAATCACGATAGTTTTGCTTAGTCGCCCCTTTTAAATCCATTGGTACAATAGCGGGCTGTGGGTAACCAGCATTTACTATTTCATCGTAAACACACTCAAGTTTATTAGTTGTTTTTCCTAATAAAATTACTGTTGCGCCATGTTTAGCATAGTTTATTGCGGCTACTCGGCCAATACCATCGCCTGCGCCAGTGATCAAAATAACTTTGTCTTGCAGTGCGTTTTCAGCTGCTTGATAAGTGTGCATAAAATTACCAATTAATAAAATTTTTTTGATTTTAACATAGCAAAACGTGAAGTAATCGAATTTATTGTAAATTTAGGTGGCGAAAATAGAAACTTTACGTTAAGTTTAACTGGTCTAATGTCTCATTAATAAACTAGTTACATTATTTTAACTTTAACACACTGAAAAAACACACTATAAAAATAAGATATGTGCGGAGCCAACAATATGAAGAAAATGCTACTCTCACTCTCTGTTACAGCTGCATTAGCAGGTTGTGGCGGCGGAGAAACGTTAGAAGATGTTAAGAACGACACAGCAACTATAGTTCCAAATGCAACGGTTACTTTCGATCCTGCAAATGGAATTTTATCAGTTCCTAATGATTTATTAATGAGCGGTACTCAAGACGGCACACTTAATATTCCTGGGGAATTAGATGATGACAACGTATCTATTTCTCGCGCTGCTTATTCAGACCCTCAACTTGCTCTGGGTGCTTTAGATGGTTGGTCTTCACAAGTGCCCTATAAAATTGATTTAACGTTTCCAAGCGGTGTTTCACTTGATGAAACATCTGCTGCAAGTCCTGGTACGCTCAGAATTTTTGAAGTTGTGATGGGCGCAAGTCTAACGGATGCAGAATGTTCTGTAGTTACCGCTGGTACAGCCTGTAAATTAGTAGGTGAACTTACATTTGGTGTCGATTTTATAACTCAAGCCTCTGGTGATGGAGTCGCTGTTATACCGCTTAAACCATTTACACCAGGTAGCTCTTACATAAATGTTTTAACTACAGGGCTTAAAGATTCGTTAGGACGCTCTATTCAACCTTCTTCTACTTACGCTTCTGTAAGTGAAGAAGCTCCGCTTATTACCGATGCCCAACTTGGGTTACAAGGCGCTGTAAATAGCTACGAAAACGTGGTTGTAAGCTCAGGCGATATTACCAAAGACGATATTATCTTTTCTTCTGCGATGACTATTCAATCAGCAGGGCCTGTACTTGGTACTATTAAAAATTTACTTGCAGCTAGTTTGCAAAATGATGCATTGCCAACACCGATGGTTAATGTCCCTGAGCAAGATGTTGTGAATGTTCAGCAAGTTTTTGCAGCAGCTGGTGTTACAGTATCAGCTGCTTTTTCTGGTGTTCAGTATTTAAAAGGTAACATTACATTACCTATGTATCTAGGAACACCAACAGGAACAGAAATAAGCGATTTAAACGATACATACTGGCAAGGTATGTGTGATAACGCCGTTGCTATTTTAGGGTATAAAGCAGCACTTGGGGAGACGTTTCCTACAGAGCCGGTGAGTGAGAATGATGCGCTCTGTTCAGCTTTAAGCGATGGCCAACTTCGTGATTTAGGTTTGGATTCTACTCGACACTTAACTAAGTATAATTCTATCCCTAAAGTTCAAAGCATGGCTGATGTGCCAGTACAAATAACTAAACCAATTTTACCCGTTATAAACGGTATACGCGCACAACTTCAGTTAGATGCTATTGAAATGCCTGAAAGTGGCTGGCCAGTAGTCATCATGCAACATGGCATAACCACAGATAAAGAAAGCATGCTAGCACTGACCGCGCAATTATCAATTCAAGGATTTGCTACAGCAGCAATAGATCACCCTCGCCATGGTGAGCGTGGAGTTGATGTTGATGATGATGGAACTGACGATTTTAATGCTACTAGTGGCTCTGTGCTTAGCTATATGAATTTAAGTTCATTGCTTGTTGCGCGCGATAGTTTACGTCAATCTTCAGCTGATTTATTAGGTTTACGTTTAGGGTTAAACTTTATAAATGATGCAACGATTAACGCACAAGACGTCACTTATATTGGTCATTCATTAGGCTCTATTGTCGCTCCTGCATTTATTTCACAAGCAAATAATCCATTAGCGCCAACGGTTGATCCATTATTTAATGTAAACACAGTAGCACTTGCAAGTGGCGGTGGCGGTATTGCTAGCTTCTTACTTGAGTCGGCAGCATTTGGTCCATTTATTCAAGGTTCAGTGTTATCTCAAGCTGGCACAACAGAGGCAGATGAGTTTAACGCATTTTTACAGGCTGATGCAGTGTCTAACTGTGGAGCCGTGTTACCAGATACAGAAGCATATTTAACGTGTGGTTATAACGAGTATGTAGCTTCTTTAACTACAGCTGGTGAAACAAGCAAGCTTACTAATATTCAAGGTGTGTTTACTCAGTTTGCATTTGCTGCACAAACAGCCCTTGATAGCGGCGACCCAACAAATTATGCGGCAGCGGTACAAGCTTTAGGCACACCCGTTTATACAAATGTTGTTGTAGGTGATGGCGCAGATAATAAGCCTGATCAAGTGATACCACCAATGGCTGCAAATAACCCTATTTCGGGCACAATCCCACTGGCCACTTTTATGGGGCTAGAGACTGTAAGCACAACTCAAGCGTTGAGTGAAACACCAGCAAGCTACTTAGTTAAATTTACTAAAGGGCACCACGGTTCTATATTAACGCCTGCTCAAGATGCTGCAGAGGCGGCTACTGTAGAAGGGAGCGCGGCAGCAAATGCAGAAATGCAAATGCAAGTTGCTGTTTACTTAGCAACACGTGGTCGTATGTTATTAGTAACAAATAGTGAAGTTGTTACTGATTAATCTATTACTTTAAACGTTAACTTATAAAAGCCACTGTATAGTGGCTTTTTTTTGGTTAAAAGCATGATAAATTAGCTTAAATTTATAAATGGAGAAACCAGTTGGAATTTTTATACGAATACGGTTTGTTTTTTGCCAAAACAGTGACATTTGTTATCGCAATTGCCGTTGTGTTAATGCTTATAGTTGCATCCGCCGTTAAGCCAAAAGCGAAAAAAGGTGAGATTGAAATTGAAGATGTATCTGAAAAACTTAACGAGCTCAAAGAAAGTTTTTTGCACAATACATTGTCTAAAAAAGAGTTTAAAGCGCATCAAAAGCAGTTAAAAGCTCAGAGTAAAAAATCAGTCAGTGACGAACCAAAGCCTCGTTTATATGTGGTCGATTTTACCGGTAGTATGGACGCGCACGAAGTAGAAAGTTTACGAGAGGAAGTGACTGCTATTATTTCGATTGCAGATCCTAAAACAGATAAAGTATTAGTGCGTCTAGAAAGTGGTGGTGGGGTTGTTCATGGCTATGGACTTGCTGCATCTCAGTTACAGAGAATTAAAAGCGCGGGTATTCCTTTAAGTGTAGCAATTGATAAAGTAGCAGCAAGCGGCGGTTATATGATGGCTTGTGTAGCTGATGAAATACTTGCAGCGCCATTTGCAATTGTAGGTTCTATTGGGGTGATTGCACAAATTCCTAACTTTAATAAAATATTAAAGAAAAACGACGTAGAGTTTGAACAAATTACAGCAGGTGAGTTTAAACGTACACTCACATTATTTGGTGAAAACACAGATAAAGCACGTGAAAAGTTTCGTGACGAAATTGAAGAAACTCATGGTTTATTTAAAACCTTTGTAAGCACGCAGCGCCCAAGCCTAAATATTGATTTAGTGGCTACAGGTGAGCATTGGTTTGCAACGCAAGCAATTGATAAAGGCTTGGTAGATGTTATTAAAACCAGTGATGATGCTTTATTAGAGCAGCAATCTGAGCGTCAAATATATAAAGTAAAATATAAAGTTAAAAAGGGGCTAAGCGATAAACTAGCACTTGGATTAAGCAGTGGTGTAAATAAGGTAGGGGTCAGCTTACTTTCAAAATTTAAGTCAATGAATCCCTAATTATTAATAATAAAAAAAAACCTTGATGCAAAACATCAAGGTTTTTTTATAACTATATTTCTCAATATTACGAGTCGATAGACTTATGATAATCTTCTAAGTCTTTGGCAGCATTTGGGTCGTTGAAAATGCTCTCATCAAGCTCGCCTTCTGATTTAGCAACCACACAGGTGACCATACAATCACCGGTAACGTTAACCGCAGTGCGTGTCATATCAAGTAAGCGGTCTACGCCGATAATTATTGCAATCCCTTCAACAGGAAGTCCTACTTGGTTAAGCACCATTGCTAGCATAATTAAACCAACACCGGGTACGCCTGCAGTTCCTACAGAGGCAAGTGTTGCCGTTAATATAACCATTAAATAATCAGAAATAGTTAAATCAACACTAAACACTTGAGCAATAAACACAGTAGCTACACCCTGCATAATAGCGGTGCCATCCATGTTGATAGTAGCGCCTAGCGGTATGGTAAACGACGCCACTGAGTTGTTTGCACCTAGTTTTTTTGTTGCTGTTTCAAGCGTGATAGGCATAGTTGCGCTAGAGCTTGAGGTACTAAATGCAAATAAACAGGTGTGCTTCATTTTTGCTAAGAAAATAAGTGGGTTTAAGCCTGTGAGCACTTTAAGTAGTACCGTGTAATTTACAAGCGCGTGTAATAATAATGCTAATACAACAACACCAAAATACTTGGCTAAACTAACAATTAAGTTAAGCTCGATAGTTGTAAATAATTTAGCCATTAAGAAAAATACACCGTAAGGTGCAATATTCATTAGTAATGTTACAAGTTTTAAAATAACTGTATTTAAGTCTTCAAAAACACTTGCTACACGCTTGCCAGTTTTACCACTTAATGCCATTGCTACACCAAATAATAGTGCAAACACTATAACCTGAAGCATATTACCTTTGGCCATTGCTTCAAATGGATTAGTAGGAAACATATCAATAATTACACGTGCAAGGGTAGGTGCTTCTTTAGCATCGTAAGTTGCATTAGATGGTAGGCTGATGCCTTCACCGGGGCTGAATAACAGAGCAAGAGTAATAGCAACGGTAATGGCAATTGCCGTTGTTAGTAAATATAAGCCAATAGATTTTCCACCTAAACGACCTAATTTTTTAGGATCACTTAAACTACACGTACCACAAACAAGCGATACAAATACAAGTGGTACAACTAACATTTTTAAGCTGGCTATGAATATTTGGCCACCAACATGAAAAATACCATCTACGAAAAAGGCTTTAATTGGCAAAGAGAATAACCCAAGTGGTATTAGATAATCGTCTTCACCAGCTAATATAGCCTGAAATATAAAACCTACTGCAACCCCAAGCGCCATACCAATCATGATGCGAGTGGTTAAACTCATTGAACGGATTTTTGACATATTCCCTGATCTACATTTTATAAATTTGCCATAGACTACCAGCAAGGAAATATTTACTACAGAAAAAATTAGTATTTATTTAAAATTATTTTGCGCAAAAAAGTAATAAAAAACTGAGATTTTAGACTAAGTTATAGGTTAATATTAAGTGAAAATTAATTTTACATATAATAACAACGCTAGGGAGAGGTTCATGCCTTTAATGCGACTGCTCGGCATTTTATTGCTTAGTTTTTTACTCACAGCCTGTGGTGGCGGTGGGTCACTTGAAAAAGATGGCACCATCGGTGATGACGATGATACAACAAACGAGACGTCCTCATACACTGTGAGCTTAAAAGGTTACCTGCAATCAAGTGATACGGAATCTAATACCGTTACAGCTGCAGCACCTCTCCAGCTAAAAGCTACACTTGAAGATGAAGATGGTGATGCAGTTGCTGGTGAACGAATAACCTTTACCTTAGCTGATACAATCGGTGAGTTAAATCCAACTACGGGCACAGCTCTCACACAATCAGACGGTATAGCGACCATTGAGCTAACTGCTGGTGAAAATGCAGGTGCTGGGGAAGTAACAGCAACCTACACAATCGACAGTGTTAGTTACACTGATACATTTGCTTTTGAATCAGATGGTGCCCAGTCAACAGATCCTCAGTTAGAAGTTACTATAGTCAACTCATCAGGTGAGTCAGCTAGAAGTGTTGATTATGAAAACCCAGTTACGGCCCAGGTTGTGCTATTAATTGATGATGAGCCAGCCGCTTTTAAGTTAGTTGAATTTGTACTAACAGGTTTAGGTACAATTAATCCAACAAATGGTACTGCATTAACGAACGACCAAGGCATTGCAACTATCAGCCTTTTAGCTGGAACAGAAGCTGGTGCAGGTTCAATAGTTGCTACGTACACTGATAACGAAAACACAGTATTTAGCTCTGATGCATATACTTTTACTACCGAAGGCGACGCACCAGTTCAAGGTGAGTCATTAGATTTTTCAATTAGTTTAAGTCTTACATCTTCAACAACACTTGCAGAAATTAGTACCATAAGTGCTACAGACAGTGGTGTTATAAAAGCAACAATTTTAGATGGCGATGGGGTTGAAGTTGACGGCGCTGTTGTTAATTTCTCTTCTACGTTAGGTAATTTGATTCCAAGTATTGGCACAGCGTTAACAAACGAAAGTGGCGTGGCTTCACTTAATTTAACCTCTGGGACTGTTGAAGGTGCCGGTGAAATAACAGCACAATATGAAGGGGTTGAACAAACGTTAGGTTTTTACACTCGAGGTGATGCTGTAAATCCTGATCAAAGCACTGCTGATATTAGTTTTTCAATTTTAGAAAATTGCCCTGCAAACTTTAAGTCAGTAAGAGATGCAAGCTCGTGTGAAGAAGTCACAAGTATTTCGGGCGACTCAACTGCTATTCTTTATATAGAGGTTACAAACGAAGACTCTACTACACCACTTACGCAAACATTGGTAACAGCCACAACTACTATTGGTACTATTACCCCATCAACCGGTACCGCTATTACCGATGCTAATGGCATTGCACTGTTAGATATTGTACCAGGGCAAGATGTAGGTGCTGGCGAAATTACAGTTTCAGTACTTGATAGTAATTTAACAAAGGCATTTCAAATTGCAGCTGTAGATATAGAAATTGCTATTTCAAGCTCAATTGCTGCCGATGAGCTTTTAGCCGCAGGTGCAACAGCATTAATATCTATAGAAATCTCTAAAGATGGTGAATTATACACTACGCCGTTAACCGTTGAGTTTTCGTCTGGTTGTGTGAGTTCAGGACAGGCATTAATTGACGAAACAGTTACTAGTATTGGTGGATTTGCACGCTCAACTTACCGCCCATTAACCTGTGTTGGTGGTGATATAATTACAGCAACAGTTATTACCGGTGGTGATACAGTTTCTGCAAATACAACTATTAATGTATCGCCAGCAAATATTGGTTTTTTACAGTTTGTAGAAGTTACTGAACCTGTGATTGCTCTAAAAGGAACTGGTGGTGCTGATAGAACTGAGATATCAGAAGTAACTTTTAAACTTGTTGATTCAAATGGAAACGATTTGGCATCAAGAACTGTTAATTTTGAACTTTCTACGTCTGTAGGTGGAATAACATTAGGTACCGCCAGCGCGATTACTAATGCCAGCGGTGAAGTTACAACGTCAGTTCTTTCAGGCTCTATTGCTACACCAGTACGTGTAATTGCATCAAGTGAAGAAGACGTTGATGGCAGTACTGTAATTGTAACGGCTCCTTCAGATATTCTTGTTGTCAGTACAGGTATTGCTGATCAAAATAGCTTTTCATTATCGCGTTCTATTTTCAACCCTCATGCTTTGAATGTGGATGGTAATACAGTTGCGGTTAACGCTCGCCTAGCTGATCATTTTAATAACCCAGTTCCAGATGGTACAGCGGTAACATTTATTACAGAGGGCGGAGTAATAGAACCTAGCTGTGTAACAACAAGCGGTACATGTAGTGTAACGTGGACCAGTAGTAACCCACGTCCATTTACTGATTCAATGTACGAAAATACCATTACTCAAAAATGTGATGGTGGATTACCTTGCCCATTAGGTATTTTAAATAACGACCTAACAGTAGATTTACCACTTGGTGGGCGCGCTACAGTTCATGCATATGCAATTGGTGAAGAGACCTTCTCAGATTTAAATGGCAATGGTTATTTTGATAGTGAAGACTTCTTTGATGATTTATTTGATATTCCAGAAGCATTTATTGATAATAACGAAGATGGCACTTATGGCGGTAAAGATTGTAATGGTGGTACCGACCCATGTTCACGTGATAATTCAACCGGCGATGAGTTTGAAGAATTTGTAGATTTTGATGGTAATGGCGCTTGGACTACACAAAACGGTTTATACAACGGCTTATTGTGTCGTGAAGAAGATGAAACCGCAGGAATATGTAGCCGCCAAATGGTTAATGTGTTCCAAAACCAAGAGATTGTAATGTCAGGCGACACGGCATTCTTTAGATTAGTAACCTATGCTGACGATTGCTCGGCTATTGTAGGTGCTAGTGCATCTGAAGTGCGTGTGAATAGCGATCCTACAAGCCCGTTAGTTCGTCGTTCACAAAACGATGCAACCAGTCAGTTAATGTGTCAGGTTGATTCAATAGACTTAACACAAACTGCAACAGGTACGTCTAGTTTAAGCCTTACGGTATTTATTGCCGATATTTATAACAACCCAATGCCGGCTGAGACAACCATTTCTATTTCCACAGATAATGGTATTTTGATAGGAACCGATAGTTATACTTACCCTAATACAACAAGTATTGTACCGGTAGGGTTATCGTTTGGTATTACGCGTGAGGATTTGGATGGCGGTAATGAGCAATTTAGTGGTTTTTTAACTATAAGTGCAGAAGCACCATCAGGGTTAGAAACGACACTTTCAATTAACGTAACCGACGATTTATAATCGTTTAAAATAAAAAATGCCAACCTTTCGGTTGGCATTTTTGTTTCTGTTCTATATATTCCACATCAAATAATCTAAAAACACCTGTTTGTTTAATTTAACAGCAAAAATTGTTCGTTTATTCAGTAAATACAGAAAAGTTTGTATTAAAAGCTTGTAACAATTAGTGTTTGTAGATATACCTATAAATATTCGCGCCGTTTATACCGGCAAAACACATTTTAAATATTTGGTTAGAAATAGGCAACTATGGGCAAATCGCTAGTAATTGTAGAGTCACCTGCTAAGGCTAAAACAATTAATAAATATTTAGGTAATGATTTTATCGTAAAGTCCAGTATCGGACATGTACGAGACTTACCTACTTCAGGTTCGAGCAAAGCTAAAGTGCCGGCAACTAAAACGCCAGCAGAAGTACGCAAAATGGAACCAGAAGAAAAAGCAGCGTATAAACAGCAACGAGATTACACAAATTTAGTTGCGCGTATGGGTATCGATCCTGAAAAAGGATGGAAACCTCATTACGAAATATTGCCAGGTAAAGAAAAAGTTGTTCAAGAATTACAAAAATTGGCTGAAAATGCAGACCAAATATACCTCGCAACGGATTTGGATAGAGAAGGGGAGGCAATTGCTTGGCACCTTCAAGAAATTATTGGCGGAGAACCTGAAAAGTATAAGCGTGTAGTTTTTAACGAAATTACTAAAAATGCGATTCAACAAGCTTTCGAAACCCCTGGTGAGTTAAATACCGATATGGTTTACGCTCAGCAAACACGTCGCTTTTTAGACCGTGTTGTAGGCTTTATGGTTTCGCCTTTGTTGTGGGCAAAAGTCGCACGTGGGCTTTCAGCAGGTCGAGTACAGTCAGTTGCAGTTCGTTTACTTGTAGAGCGCGAGCGTGAAATTAAAGCATTTATTCCAGAAGAATTTTGGGATATTCATGCTGATGTTAAAAACGCTGAATCAGAGTTACGTTTAGAAGTAGCCAAACAAGCAGGTAAGCCATTTAAGCCTGTAAATGAAGCACAGGCTACAGAAGCAGTTAAAAGCCTTGAGAATGCCGAATATAAAGTAATAAGTGTTGAGGAAAAACCAAGTAAGAGTCGCCCAAGTGCTCCTTTTATTACTTCAACCATGCAACAAGCTGCAAGTACTCGTTTAGGGTATGGTGTTAAAAAGACCATGATGCTTGCTCAGCGCTTGTATGAAGGTGGTTACATTACCTATATGCGTACCGACTCAACTAATCTATCTAAAGATGCTGTTGAAATGTGCCGCGAATATGTAACACAAGAGTTTGGTGATAAATATTTACCAAAAGATCCAATTAATTACAGTTCAAAAGGTAATGCACAAGAAGCGCATGAGGCTATTCGACCTTCGAGTGTAAGTGTGCTTTCTGGGCATGTAGAAGGCGTAGATGCGGATGCTAAAAAGCTTTATGAGCTAATTTGGCGCCAATTTGTAGCGTGCCAAATGGTACCTGCAGAATACGACTTAACAACATTGACTGTTGCAGCTAACGATTTTCAACTTAAAGCAAAAGGGCGAGTACTTCGCTTCGATGGTTGGACAAAAGTACAGCCGGCAGTACGCAAAAAGAATGAAGAAGATCAATCATTACCAGCTGTTAAAGAAGGCGAAGTACTTAGTTTAATTGAGCTTGACCCTAAGCAACACTTTACTAAGCCGCCAGCGCGTTTTAGTGAAGCAAGCCTAGTAAAAGAGCTTGAAAAGCGTGGTATTGGTCGACCATCTACGTATGCATCAATTATTTCAACGATACAAGATCGTGGGTATGTACGCGTAGAAAACCGTCGTTTCTTTGCTGAAAAAATGGGTGAAATAGTTACCGACCGTTTAGTTGAAAACTTCACTGATTTAATGAATTTTGATTTTACAGCAAAAATGGAAGGTCGTTTAGATGACATCGCCGAAGGCGAACGTGTTTGGACACAAGTACTTGATAAATTTTATGCTGATTTTTCTACTCAGTTAAACATAGCTAAAGATGAACCTGAGCAAGGTGGTATGCGCCTTAATCAAATGGTTGAAACCGATATTGACTGTCCCACATGTGGCAGAAAAATGGGAATTCGAACAGCATCAACGGGTGTGTTCTTAGGATGTACAGGCTATAGCTTACCGCCTAAAGAGCGTTGTACTACAACGATGAATTTAGTGTCGGGTGATGAAGCTGTTGCTGCTGATGTAGAAGATGAAGAAACTGAAAAGCTAATGCAAATGAAGCGTTGCCCAATTTGTGAAACGGCAATGGATTCATACCTTATCGATGAAACTCGAAAACTGCATGTATGTGGTAACAACCCTGCATGTAAAGGGCATATAGTTGAAGAGGGCACTTTTAAGATTAAAGGTTACGATGGGCCCATTATCGAGTGTGATAAATGTGGTTCTGACATGGAGCTTAAATCAGGTCGTTTTGGTAAGTACTTTGGCTGTAATAACGAAGAGTGTAAAAATACTCGTAAGTTACTCAAAAATGGGGAAGCAGCGCCACCTAAAGAAGATCCTGTTCATATCACTGAGCTTGAATGTGAAAAGTCTGATGCGTACTTTGTACTGCGTGATGGCGCGGCAGGTATATTTTTAGCGGCTAATACGTTCCCTAAATCACGTGAAACACGCGCACCTAAGGTAGAAGAGTTAAAACGCTTTAGAGATCGTATTTCACCTAAGTTTTATTACTTAGCAGATGCCCCAGCGAAAGATCCTGATGGCAATCTTGCCGTTGTGCGTTATAGCCGTAAAAATAAATCTCAGTATGTAATGACTGAAGTAGACGGTAAAGCAACTGGCTGGACTGCTCATTATGAAGCGGGTAAATGGGTAGAAGAAGCGAAGAAAAAAGCGGCGCCTAAAAAGAAAGCGGCTGCTAAAAAAGCACCAGCTAAAGCAAAAGCAAAGCCTAAAGCTAAAAAAGAAGATTAATGAGTATTTAGTTACTTATTTACCTTTTTATAGCACATAAAAAAACCGGAATGCACAGCTTGTGTCATTCCGGTTTTTTTGTACCTAGTTATACCAACCCGCAATAATACTTAATCATTCTGCGGGGCTAAACGTGTCGCTATCTGTGTTAAAAAATTCTCACTTAGAACAACTAAATAGCGAATT
>NZ_PNCW01000550.1:0-278 GCF_005886985.1 Pseudoalteromonas sp. S3178
GGTGCCAAGCGGACATAAATATCATAGCGTTCGTTACCGTTGATAACCTGCCCAGCTTTACTGCCACCAATGCCATCTTGTACTAGCGCCATAACATCTCCAACTGCCAAACCGTAGCGAGATAACGCTTGACGTTTTGGGGTGATGATCAGCTGTGACTCACCTGCTATTTGCTCAAGTTGTACGCCTTCCGTCCCCTCAACCTGCGTTACGGCCGCTTCAATTTCCTTGCCTTTTTTTGCAAGCACGGCTAATTCTGGGCCAAATAACTTAATCGC
>NZ_PNCW01000551.1:0-316 GCF_005886985.1 Pseudoalteromonas sp. S3178
ATATCTGATGACGGACTGTTTGTTGTTTGCCTCTTTCTTTGCCACTTATGCCGTGTTGTACATGAACACGGCAGGCGGGGTGTCTGGCAAAGACATATTCGAGCTGGGTTTTGTTGCGGTTGAAACCGCGGCTCTACTGTTAAGTAGTATTACCTTTGGTTTTGCCATGATAGCGGCAAACAAACAGAAAAAGTCGCAAACCTTATCTTGGCTTGCGGTGACATTTGCCTTTGGTGCGGTGTTTATTGGTATGGAAGTATATGAATTCCATCACTTAATAGTACATGGTCATGGACCGCAGCATAGTGCTTTTCTG
>NZ_PNCW01000552.1:0-307 GCF_005886985.1 Pseudoalteromonas sp. S3178
GTTTATGATGGTGGGTTTTGCCTTGGTGGCGGTGGTGCTGAGATTATTGAGTTTCCCGATGGCACCTTTGCTCCTTGGATTTATTCTCGGCGATATGATCGAACGTAATTACCGCCGCGCCATGATGATTTCGGATGGCTCTATTAGCTTTATCTGGGAGCGGCCGTTAACTTTAGGCATATTTGCGCTTGCCATGTTAGTGTTGTTGATCCCATTAAAAGAGTACTTCCAGCAACGAAAAGTTGCGCAGTAACCCTAGTAAACCCGCAGTGAGGAAATACGTGTGTCGCAATCACAAAAATTAGCA
>NZ_PNCW01000553.1:0-310 GCF_005886985.1 Pseudoalteromonas sp. S3178
AGGCGATAGGCAATCTGTGTAAATACAATGACCGCAAAACGGGGGATATTGGTGTTCGTTTTAAGCAATCCACTCGCAAAGCCCATAAGTTTAGCCAGCTACCCTATTTAAGCCGACAAGTCGTACTAAACCAAACAGTTGCTGCCTTGCCCCTTGGTTTCCCGATCGAGTTTACCTTACCTGATCGAGCATTTTGGCAAACCGCCACGGTGGGTGATAGTGGTTTAGTGACGTATAAGCTGAGCGAAGAGCAATCGCAAAAATGCTTTGTGTTTGAAAGTGCAGGCAAAACCATTTACTTGCCACAGTT
>NZ_PNCW01000554.1:0-343 GCF_005886985.1 Pseudoalteromonas sp. S3178
TACGGGCATGGGCCTAGAGCGTATCGCTGCAATTATGCAAGGTGTGCACTCAAACTATGAGATTGACCTGTTCCAAGCGCTGATTAAAGCAGCTGCAAAAGTAACAGATGCTCAAGATTTAGAAGATAAATCACTACGTGTGGTTGCTGACCACATTCGTTCGTGTGCGTTCCTTATTGCTGACGGCGTCATGCCATCGAATGAAGGTCGTGGTTACGTGCTACGTCGTATCATTCGTCGTGCAGTTCGCCACGGTAATAAACTCGGTGCAAAAGGGGCATTCTTCTATAAGTTAGTTGCTGCACTCGCTGAGCAAATGGGTGAAGCTTACCCTGAATTAGTG
>NZ_PNCW01000555.1:0-296 GCF_005886985.1 Pseudoalteromonas sp. S3178
AAAAAGGGCAGTGGTTATTCTGTAAATAATGTGGCAAAACAAGCGGCGCGCTCAGTGCAGGATTCGGTCTTTTAGACCAAACATAGGTGGTGCCACTGGTGTCTTTCACATGTTTATCTCTATCTACATTGCGGATTTTATAACCACCAAATTGCCTTATATCAAAGTTAGATTGTCCTAAATACTTGATATCAAGGTTATGATTGAGTGACGATTCTAAGTCCCACTCACAATAGGGCTTTACATCTTTGGAGGTAACATAACATAACATGTGGCCAGTTGGGTCTAGCGCATAA
>NZ_PNCW01000556.1:0-209 GCF_005886985.1 Pseudoalteromonas sp. S3178
CGCTCTCTAGGGCACATTACCCCAAACAATTTTTATCACTGACGGGCAATGAGCATACCATGCTCCAGCAGACTCTATTACGTTTGCAAGGTATTGAACATCAGCCCCCGCTTATCATCTGCAATGAAGCACATCGCTTTATTGCAGCAGAGCAAGTGCGGCAATTAAATATTCCCCATAGTGGTATTTTACTCGAACCAGAAGGTAAG
>NZ_PNCW01000557.1:0-281 GCF_005886985.1 Pseudoalteromonas sp. S3178
GCCGACTTGGTTAAGTACCATTGCAAGCATTATTAAGCCAACACCCGGCACACCGGCTGTGCCGACTGAGGCCAAGGTGGCTGTTAAAATGACCATGAGATAATCACTAATGGTTAAATCTACCGCGAATACTTGAGCAATAAACACTGTCGCGACACCTTGCATAATTGCAGTGCCATCCATGTTTATAGTTGCACCTAAAGGGACTGTAAAAGAGGCAACGGAGTTATGAGCACCTAGCTTTTTAGTGGCAGTTTCAAGGGTTACAGGCATTGTTGCAC
>NZ_PNCW01000558.1:0-506 GCF_005886985.1 Pseudoalteromonas sp. S3178
TTAAATATCCTATATGAGCTGTGCGCTGAAGCATTGTCTTATCTTCTACAAAGTTATCAGTATCAATTTCAGAATTGTTGCAGGGTGAGATCACGAACATAAAACAAGCAAACACTTCATGCGGACATATATACCTAAGGTAGATATGTTCTGCGCAACTAAATCAGGACACTTCTCTTAAGGAACTTTGCTCATACTCAACTGGCGACAGATCACCATTTGCCGTATGAAGTCGTTCTAAGTTGTAATAGCGCATATACGCCACTACATCATCTCTCATATACTCACGAGTTGGCTGAGGAACTTTCAACAACCAATCGTGTTTTAAGCTACCGAAGAAGCGTTCAACAACCGCATATCCCAACACGCTCCAACATCGCACATACTCGCTCTAATACCGTGGGTGGTTAGCAGTTTACGGTAATGCTTACTGGTATATTGTGGGCCTCTATCAGAGTGAAACACCAAGCCTTTTGGTGGCTGACGTAAGTTATAAGCTTTCATCA
>NZ_PNCW01000559.1:0-267 GCF_005886985.1 Pseudoalteromonas sp. S3178
CACCGTACTCTGACCATGCTTGAGTTGCAACAGTGGAGGCTGGGAGACGGGCGCTGGCACAGCAGGCTGAGCAGCCACAAAGGAAGACTGAGATTTCTGAGGCGCTTTTTTCTTATGATGCTTAGCGCGATGATAATAGAAGGATTTTGTACTAAGGTTGTACTGCTGGCAAAAATCAGTGATAGACAAGCCACTGAGCGCTTGCTGCTCGATAAGTTGCAGCCATTGCTGCGCGGTTTTTTGTTTAGGCATATTCAGCTCCGAGTT
>NZ_PNCW01000056.1:0-51455 GCF_005886985.1 Pseudoalteromonas sp. S3178
TATCGCCTATTTATGGGGAGTAACCACACTTCATAGGCTCTGCCTTGCCTAAAAACCAAACATACTGCTGCGAATTCAACCATCAAAGATTAACACGCCCTAATTCTTTTTTATTACCCTGCGTAATACTAGCCGAACTTTAACCATCGCCCTTGCTAAATAACTGCGCATGCATTTGCTGTTTAGTTGGGTATAATACTTTCACTTTTTGCATAATAGCGGCCCACAATGAAATACAAAGATTTACGTGATTTTATCGATTTGCTTGAAAAAAAAGGCGAGCTTAAACGTATCACCCAAGAAATCGACCCGTATCTTGAAATGACCGAAATAGCCGACCGTACATTGCGTGCAAAAGGCCCGGCGTTATTATTTGAAAACCCAAAGGGTTACGATATTCCGGTACTTGCTAATTTATTTGGCACCCCGCAACGTGTTGCCATGGGTATGGGTCAAAAAGATGTGAGCGAGCTACGAGAAGTAGGTAAGCTACTCGCCTTCTTAAAAGAGCCTGAACCACCAAAAGGCATTAAAGAAGCGCTAGGCCAATTGCCGGTTTACAAGCAAGTACTTAATATGCCAGCTAAAGAGGTTAAAAAAGCGCCTTGCCAACAAGTTGTTTTACAAGGCGATGATGTAGATTTAACTAAACTACCTATTCAGCACTGTTGGCCTGGAGATGCTGCGCCACTTATTACTTGGGGCTTAACGGTTACTAAAGGGCCGTATAAAAAGCGCCAAAATCTAGGTATTTACCGCCAGCAACTATTAGGTAAAAACAAAATTATTATGCGCTGGTTATCGCATCGCGGTGGCGCGCTTGATTTTCAAGAGTGGTGCAAAGAAAACCCTGGTGAACCTTATCCGGTTTCAGTTGCATTAGGCGCTGATCCTGCCACTATTTTAGGTGCAGTTACACCTGTGCCAGACACATTAAGCGAATATGCGTTTGCAGGCTTATTACGTGGTAGTAAAACAGAAGTAGTTAAGTCTATATCTAACGATTTACAAGTGCCAGCCAGTGCTGAAATAGTACTTGAAGGCTACATAATGCCTGGTGAAATGGCGCCAGAAGGACCGTACGGCGATCACACTGGTTACTACAACGAAGTTGATGACTTTCCTGTAATGACGGTAACTCACTTAACTCACCGTAAAGATCCAATTTATCATAGTACTTTTACTGGCCGCCCACCTGATGAACCTGCAATTTTAGGCGTGGCACTCAACGAAGTGTTCGTGCCTATATTACAAAAACAGTTCCCTGAAATAGTCGACTTTTACTTACCACCGGAAGGGTGTTCGTACCGTATGGCTGTTGTAACTATGAAAAAACAATACCCTGGCCACGCCAAACGCGTAATGATGGGTGTATGGTCGTTTTTACGCCAGTTTATGTATACAAAATTTGTAATTGTATGCGATGACGATGTTAACGCGCGTGATTGGGAAGACGTTATTTGGGCTATTACCACTCGTATGGACCCTGCACGTGACACCACATTAATAGAAAACACCCCTATTGATTATCTCGACTTTGCATCACCGGTATCAGGGCTTGGTTCGAAGATGGGGATGGATGCTACCAATAAATGGCCTGGCGAGACCACTCGAGAATGGGGTGAGCCGATTGTTATGGATAAAGCCACTAGAGATCGTGTAGATGATATTTGGCAAAGCTTAAATATTCTGTAAACGTTTATATGTAAGTACATAACAGGCTATAAAGTAACCCTGCAGATATGCTAGAATCGACATATTCTATTGCGTATCTGCTGTTAAAAGCGCTGCTAAAAGGTAAAAAATGCAAACATTAAAAGCTGAAGTTGTAGCTATCAGCCCACTTACAGAATTTGTACATAAAGTAATTTTAAAGCCTCAACAACCTATTACGTTTGAAGCGGGCCAATACATGCAATTAGTATTAGGTGAAAAAGATAAACGTGCGTTTTCTATTGCTAGCCGCCCTTCACAATGTGACGAAATTGAATTACACATTGGTGCCTCGGGTGCAGACTCATATGCTATGCAATCGCTTGAACATCTTCGTAGTGCCTATGCAGATAATACCCCGGTAGATATTGAAGCAGGCCTTGGTATATCGCAATTACGCCTTCAGTGCGAACGCCCTATTATTTTACTAGCCGGTGGTACTGGTTTCTCTTACGCAAAATCAATGGCTGATCATTTAGCTGAAATTAACTGCGACCGCCCGGTATTATTTTACTGGGGTGTAAAAGAAGAGTCAGCTTTATACGCACATACCGAAATGCAAGCTTGGGCAAACAGTAACGAAAACTTTAAGTTTATTCCAGTTGTAGAAAACCCATCAGCTAATTGGCAAGGCCATACTGGCTACGTACATAAAGCAGTAATGCAAGATATTGTATCCCTTGAACCTTACGACATTTACATGGCGGGTCGCTTTGACATGATAGGCATTGTACGTGATGACTTTATTACTCATGGTGCAGTACGCGAAAACATGTTTGCTGATGCATTTGCTTTTATAAAGTAAATAAAGCACAACACATTAAAAAACAGGCACCTAGAAGGTGCCTTTTTTATTTGTAAATTTTAGATAGTTAATTGGTTAAACCTATCAACCTTATCAATATAAACAATTTCCTAAAAACAAATCTATAAACCATACTTTGTATAGAACATCAGCGGGAGAGACCCAAATGCTAAATACAAAAGTAAAAGACTTTATGCAACGTAAGTTGCCAAACATTACACCCGATACAGAAATGACGAGCGCCATTGCAGAGCTACAAAAATTTAAATTACTTGGCGCCCCTGTATTTGACGAGCACAAATCACTGGTTGGATTTATATCTGAGCAAGAACTACTTAAGCCGCTTACGCAAAGCAGTTATTTTTGTGATGGCGTAGTTAAGGTATCGCAGCTTATGCAAACTAATGTGGTCACCGTTAGTGGCGATACAAATATTATTGAACTAGCTGAGCAAATGAAAACTGGTAAGCCTAAAAATTACCCTGTGGTCGACGGCGTTAAAGTGATAGGCATGATCAGCCGAGCTGATGTACTTAAAGCACTTTACGATAACTACATTAGCTGCCAAACACACTAAATAACAGTTATAAAAATGCCGCTTTAAAGCGGCATTTTTAATATTCTTAAATTAACGTGCACTAACGAGTGCTGAAAGTGCTTTTTTATCACCGTCACTCAAAAATGCGATTTCTAGGGCGTTTGCTTGGGCTTTTTCCATATCAGCTTGCGATAGGCCTGCTTTTGGCGCTGCTACTAAGTATTCATGCTCAATTTCAATTCCTTCAACTGCAGGATCATCGGTGTTAATACACGCTAAAATCCCATGATCTAAAAATTGTTTAAGCGGATGCTTAGTTAAATCGTTTACCGTACTTGTTTGAATATTACTTGTTAAGCACGACTCAATACCAATTCGGTTATCGCGTAAATAATCCATTAATTTAGGATCTTCAATTGCTTTAACACCGTGGCCTATTCTGCTTGCACCTAGCTCATTAATTGCTTGCCAAATACTTGGCGCACCTAGCGCTTCACCCGCGTGTATAGTGGAAGCTAAATAAGCATCGCGAACTTGCTTAAAGTGTTCAATAAAGAGCTCACCCGGAAAACCAATTTCGTCACCCGCTAAATCAACTGCAACTAAATCGTTTTTAAACGCTAAGAGGGCATCAAGTTCATGCTGGCATGTTTTTACGCCATAAGTACGCGATAAAATGCCAATTAAATTAGCTTTTATATTCGCACCTCTTGTTGCTGATTTAATACCGTCAACAACAGCCTCTACAACGCCCTGCGGGTGCAGACCTTGGCTTTGTGCCATGTAGTAAGGGCTAAAACGAAGCTCAACATAATCTAGGCCCTGTGCCTGAGCATCTTCAATGTTTTCAATTGCTATGCGTCTACACGCATCGTAATCACCTAAAACCGTAACGCCCCAATCTAGTTTTTGTAAGAAAGCCATTAAGTTTGGTTCAGGATCAATTACTTGTACGTGAGGAATAAGCGCCTCTACGTTATCGGCTGGTAACTCTATATTAAACTGGCGACCAAGCTCTAATATCGTTTGCGCACGGACATTACCATCTAAGTGGCGATGAATATCTAGCAAAGGTAGTTTTCTATTAATCATAGTAGCAACTCGGTTAGGTTAAATTTGCGCGCATGATACGCAGATACAGTTATTTTTCAAGTCTATACGATTTGCTTTAAGTTTAAGCGGTCATATGTCTGCTTTTTGTGCAAAAAATTACTTAATGAGGTAAATAATGCCAGAGTGTTTTAAAAAGTGTATTTGCATCAATAGGTTTCGTGATGTAACTATCCATCCCACAGGCTAAAGCCTTTTTAACATCATCATCGTGTGCATTTGCAGAAAGGCCAATGATGGGTAAATCTATTAACCCTAGATCATTACGTATTACTGTTGTTGCTTGTAGGCCATCCATTTTAGGCATTTGAATATCCATAATTACTATATCGTAAGTGTTAGCGGTGAGCTTTTCTATGGCTTCAAATCCATCATTAGCAATGTCTGCGTTACACCCTTTTGTTTTTAAAATGGCACTGGCAACATGCTGGTTTAGCGGGTTATCTTCAACTAAAAGCAATTTATAATGTGCAAATGATAACGTACTTACATCAATGTCATTGTATTGCTGCAAAATTTGCTCTGCTTTTGGTAAAGGCGAGCTAAGTGGCAAGCTAAACGTGAACGTTGACCCCTTTCCTTCAAAGCTTACTAAATCAATTTCACCACCCATTAAATGCACCAGTTTACGGCATATACTTAACCCTAAACCCGTACCACCGTATTGACGTGAGGTTGAACTATCAGCTTGTGCAAACGGCTTAAATAATTGCTTTTGCGCTTCGTTGCTAATACCAATACCCGTATCGTTAATACTAAAATAAGTCATTTTTTTAGATTGCCAAATTTTTAACGTGATCTCTCCTTTAGCCGTAAACTTAACTGCGTTATTTAATAAATTTAACAGCACTTGTTTTAAGCGAATAGGATCTGTATTAATCACTAAATTTGTCGATTTATCAAAATCGAGATTTAATTGTATTGATTTAGCATCAGCTTCAAATTGAAGTAAATTAAGCATTTCGTCAGCCAAACTGGCTACATTAATTGGCTCTTGCATTAAATCGAGCTTACCTGCTTCCATTTTCGAAAAATCGAGCACGTCGTTTAAAACCCGTAATAAGACCCCTAATGCGCCATCAGCTTGTTCGATATAGCTTCTTGCTTGTGGCCAGTCATTTTGCTGTAGCGCTAAATAATGTAGCCCTTTAATACCATTAATAGGCGTTCGTACTTCATGGCTCATATTTGCTAAAAAGTGACTTTTAATTTGGCTCGCTTCGTCTGCCTTTTGCTTTTCCAGACGAAGGCTGCGCGTTTGTTTGGCTACTTGTTCACGTATTTGTATATTGGTACCTGTAACTGAGATTAAAAAAGTAATAAGCAACCAAACAAATAACATCCCCACTATTTGGGCCAGCCAGTATACAAACCAAGAGGTTCTTACTATCGGCTCATGCAGCTCTACTTGCCACATACGCTTACCAATCAGTAATTGATATTGCTTAAACAAAGTATAAGAGGCATCTATATCAGCAGCATAAATAGGCAACTTTTTACCCGATACCGTTGTATCAAAAAAGCTCGCTGCAATTGAGTTATTATGATCAAACAATAGCGCTTGAGAAAGCCGCTTAAGGCTAACAACGGCAGCTACAAAGCCTTTAAAGTCATCTTCAGTGGATGAGTCACCAAATACAGGGTATAAAAATAATACACCTTCTTCTGATGTGTTTTGTACTAAGTTAATAGGCTCACTTAACACAAGTTCATTAAGCACTTTAGCTTTAGCAAGTGCTGCGCTGCGTACCTTATTTGACGCTAAATCAAACCCAATAACATCTTCGTTGCCCTCTAAAGGGTATGCATACTTTACCGGAAAGTAATGACTACGAATGCCAACCTCTTGCCATCCACCATCTAAGGCCTTTTCTTTTATATAAATAGGCGCGCCTGATGCTAGATTTTGATTCGCTTCAAACTCGGCTAATTGGCTAGACGATACAAATGGCACCCATTCAAATGCTAATATTTCTTGGCTGTAAGTTAGTTGCTTTGAAGTAAACTGCTTAAACTCTTTAAAATTCACGTCGTCGCTACTAGCAAAATAAGTCGCTAATAACCCTAAATGAGAAGTCACTCCATCTAACTTTTGACTAATTGCATTTTGTACTGCAAGTATTTTAGTTTCTTGTTTTTGAATGTCTTTTTCTTTTTTTACACTTGCTGCGCCATAAAAACTAACGCTAATAAGCGTATATATTAATAGTGAAGGCAAAATCACCTGTAGACGGTGACGTACCTGCGTGTAATTAAACGCAGCTAGCATTAAAGGGGTAAATATTAAAACGCCAATACTGTCGCCAATCCACCACGCTATAAAATTATCAAAAATAGCATCTGTTGGTATTACGTTATTTAGTGCTAATAAACTTGTACCAACACCTGCTGCAATAATGCAGCACAGCGGCCCGGCTATTACTAAGCTTTGAACACTGCGTTTTAATGAAGATAGATCCAGGGGGGCTTTTATTACATTAACAATAATTTTGCAGCCAATCCAAGCCTGCAAAACAGAAGCTAAAGTGACGTAAATAGCCTGTAAAAAAACACGAGAATTGAGAATATCTACAGCGTTATCAAGGTGAATTAAGTTAGTACAAAAAGCCCCAATAATAAGCCCAATAAAAGACTTTCGACCCCAAATTAAAAAGCTAGCTAATGCAATACCTGAAGGCGGCCAAGAGGCGACCGCATAACCATCAACAGAAAGAAGTGAGTTACTAAAATACCCAGTGAAAAAATAAGCACAGGCCAAGCTTAGGGTTAATATTAAAAGTTTTCTCAATACTTGGCTCCAATATCATAAAAATCAATTGCTAATAGTGTAGACCTTTATTGATATAAAACGAGCGCCTTTTCTGCTTGTGCACTATTTTTATAACTTAAAACAGCTTGTTCAAAAAACTGCTTTTTATTATCGCTATTCAGGGCTTTATCAAATATTCGCGCAGCTAAATCATAATCACCTTGGGCATTAGCAAGACACGCTAATGCTAATAATAAAGCGTTGTTCGAGTCATCCTTTTTGAGGCGATCTTGAATAGTTGTTTGTAACTTAACAGCATCGGCAGCAGTGGTTTTACTTAATATATTAGCGAGCAATAAGTGCTGCTCATTATGTTTAACCATTTTAATTAAGTCGCTTTCAATCACACTTAATTGACCAGCTTTTGCCATTTGTATTAAATATGCATTGTGAGCATGAGCCTGTAGCTTTTTAGGTAACTGTTTGTACTTTTCGGTGAGTTTGTCATCATCGAGCGCACTAAAATAAGCATTAAATAATTGTGTCCACTGCGCCTCATTAAGTGCTTTTTTACGAAGTAAACGCGGTAAAAAGTCTTCAAGGGCTGTAAAATGCTGTTGCTGGACAAGTACTTCGGCATAAAGTTTAAGCTCCAGAGATGTTGCTTTTTTAGCTTCGGCACTGGTACGCATTTGCGATTCAATCGCGCTACTATCACCACTTGCAAGCCACAGTTTTGCAACTTTCAGTTGGTTTTCTGGGCTTATTTCAAATAATCGCTCTAGTGCTTTATCTGCTTGGTTGTTAGTGAGCGCTGCTTTTGCAAGTAATGCTAAGCGAATATCCTCAAATTTACTTGGCACGCTATTACCAGACAATGCCTGCTCCACATGTTCGTAATCATCGTTAATAGCACTCCAAAGAGCTTGCTCTATGGCAGCGTGCTTGCGCTCTTGGCTACGCGCAAAAAAACCATGTTTAGTATTATGATAAATCGATAATAAATAGCGTACTAACTTATAAGTTAAGTACAACACAGCTGCTGTAATCGCCGCCATAATACAAAACGACACTATAGTGCCTTCAATCGTTGTATTGTTAAACGAAATCAGTACATAACCTTTTTCATCTAATACAAACGGAGTTACCGCCAGTACCACAACAATAGCTACAATTAATATAATTATCCCTATCATTGCGCCCACTCCTTAACCTTTTGTGTACTTTTTAACGTTACTTTAGGGCTAAAGTTTAGTTGCTCTTTTTCAAGATTTGCTAATGCCTTAAGTACCGCTTTAGTAGCGTCATCATCTTGCTTAAAGTACTCAGTGACCAAACGCTTAGCTTCACCTAGGGCATTAAAATAAATACTCGCTTGCTTACTCATAAGCGCATCTTGTGCTTGAGTTAAATTGAGTTTAATACGCTGGTTAATTAAATGACGCTCTTGATCTGTTAGTAGTGGTTCAATTGCTGTGCCTTCGTGATGGCGAATAGTAATAAAACTATCAACTATTTTATTCCAGCTATTGCTTAAGTTTTGTTGCCAATCGCTTATATCTTCACTTAATACATTTTTGTCAACTTCAGTTGTGTCTGAAGGCACATTGACTGCGTTAAAAGCTAGATCATCAACACTCGTTAACACACTGCTTAGCTGCAAATAAATAGCTTCTGTTGCTATTGGTTTTAAGCTGTCGAGCATTTGTATGTCTTGCATAATGGCTTGGCGAACTTCAACAGTACCTGGATGCTCACTTAGTAATGCATCTAAACGCTTAAGTACAGCACGTGTACCTTGGTAGTCTTTTTCAGCCCACAACTTAAACTCTGCCATGCGTTGTAAGCTGGTTACTTCTTGCGGATTAAGCGAGGCCCCTTGTTGTTGAGCTTGCTGAAGGGCTGCTTTTAATTGCTGCTGATTGTTTGCAGCACTTTCGCTTAGTGCTGTTGTTATCTTTTGCTCACTATTAAATAGCGCTTGCTGCAAGTTAGATTGTGCAGATTTAAGCGCTTGTAACTCTTGAGCAAGTAGCTTATTTTGCTCATTAAGCTCGTTAACCGCTATATTTTGAGCCTTACCTGCATTTAGCTTTTGGTAAAACTCATAACCCACACCACTTGCTACAATAAGAGAAATAATAAGTGCGAGAACCGCTACTTTACTAATTTTTTGCTTAGTATTATTAGACTTATTAGCTGTATTTACAGGATCTTTTTTACTTGAAGGCACTGCTGCTTTAGCTGGATTTTTATTATCTGCCGTTACTGGCTTTGACTGTTCGCTCATGTTGCTACCTTGCTGTTTAATACAGGAAAACATAGCGTCATCGCTTGCCCCTGCTGCAATGTGTATATTAGCCGAACTTACCTGTTGCTGCTGTAAATAAGCGGCAATACGCTCGCTAGCAACATAAAATCGGCACTGTTGTAACCACTGTAATTGTTCTTGAATTAGGTTATTAAATATTGCATCTACTGCTGCATTACTTGTAATGACTATACCTTGTACTTTCAGGCTTTGCCAGTGGTCTGTCCAGTTGGTTTTTTCAGCGGCTATTGCCTCACGCTTATACACCACACAATTATTTAAAAAAGCGCCGCGCTCTTTAAGTGTTTTTGCAATATCGGGGCGCCCTGCCTGGCCTTTTACTAACACAATATTGCTGCCATCAACTTCCGCTAACGATTTAAGTGCTAATAGACCTTCTGAATCATATTGCTTAGGTACGGCAGCCCGAACACCAAACTGCTCATAAATAGTATCGGCAGTTTGTTGGCCAATGGCATAAAATTGCGCTTTAGTATTAATATTTGGTTTTAACTGGGCGAGTGCTGTTACTGCATCTTGAGATATAAATATTATTTTATCTGCATTTAACAGAGGGCTCAGCTCGGTACTTGAGGGCGTTAAATGGGTAATTTTTAAAACAGGAAATAGCGACGCCTGATAACCCGCTTCCTCAAGTTGCTGAGCAAGGGCTGCGCCTTTTCCTTCGGGCCGAGTTATCAGGATATGTGTCATTTATGCGTCTCTATAAACTTCAGCTAATATTTTATCTGCACCTTGAGCTAGTAGCTTTTTAGCAAGCTCAACACCAATTTTTTCTGCATCATTAATATGGCCAGTAACTTCATCGTGTAAAATTTCGCTGCCATCAACGGCGCCAACTAAACCACGTAAATGCACTTGCTCGCCATCAACTAATGCATAAGCGCCTATTGGCACTTGGCAGCCGCCTTCTAAATGACGGTTCATGGCACGTTCTGCATTTACACGAATACGTGTTTGCGTATGCTCAAGCGGTGCAAGCAACGCTTTTGTTACTTCATCATCAATACGACATTCAATACCTACAGCACCTTGGCCATTTGCAGGCAACGATACTTCTGGTTCAATGTAATCAGCAATACGCTCGCCCATTTCTAAACGAATAAGCCCTGCAGCCGCTAAAATAATAGCATCATATTGGCCGTCATCTAATTTAGCCAAACGTGTATTCACGTTACCGCGCAAATCACGAATTTCTAAATCTGGGCGAAGCGCTCTTACTTGGCACTGACGACGTAAACTCGAAGTTCCTACAATAGCACCTTTTGGCAACTCGCTTAAATTAGCAAAGTTATTTGAAACAAATGCATCGCGTGGATCTTCTCGCTCACAAATAGTGTGCAGCGCTAAGCCTTCAGGAAACTCTACTGGCACATCTTTCATAGAATGTACGGCAATATCGGCACGTCCATCTAACATAGCTTGTTCAAGCTCTTTAACAAATAAGCCTTTACCGCCAATTTTAGCAAGTGGTGTATCTAAAATAATATCCCCTTGGGTTGACATAGGGACTAATTCTACGCGCACATCACTATGAAAATGCTCAAGTTGTGCTTTAACAAATTCAGCCTGCCAAAGCGCTAAAGCGCTTTTACGAGTGGCTATGCGTACTAGTTTTGTTTTTTCTGTCATAGGGGTATCCAATTAGTTACTGCTGAATAGCTAAGCTTAGTCAGCTAAAATTCTAAATTCTTTTTGAGCAATTAAATTACTTTGCTCATCAACAACATCAACACGCCAGTGGCCTGTTTGTGTGTCCATAATATTTTTTGTAGAGTACGTTCTGTAACGAGGCGAAGTAACATTAAGCGTAATTTCAGCCATGGTTTCACCCTCATAAGACCAAACATGCTTAACTTGTTGGCCTTGTAAGTTTTTAAGCTCACTAAAAAACGATAAACCTTCATCAAACTGGCTTAACCTTATATCGGCAGCAAATACATTTGTAGGCTCACGTTTACTTACTTTACGAGTCAGTACTGCACGGCTAATTTTACCTGTATCAATTTGCGCCCCTAAGGCTACACTCGCTACATGTGCATCAGCAGAAAACCCTTCAGTACCTGTTAAAGCACCATCATCACTGTCTAATTCGACCAGTAAATCGCCAGCACTTGCTGCTTGCACCGTACTTTGCAGCTCTTCATTTTCAGGTTTTTGTTGTACTTCATTATCAAGTTCAGAGTTTAACGCTGTATTAATGCTATCGTTTTGCTGTGCATTATTACTTACCGCTAACGTATTCTTATCATCTACAAAATCGGTATCCTCAGAAGCCTCAAGTTCAGGCGCTTCATTTTGCAAACTCTGTGAGACTAACAGCGGATCAATACTCGCTTGGGTAATGTCATCAGGCTCATCAAATAAATCTCTTTGTTGTGCTTCACTATTTATGTTTGCCTCATCATCGCTTTCACTATTTTGCGGACTGTCATCAAAGCTTAAAAATTGCTCTTGCTCGTTAGCGTGCTCACCTTGCTCGGCATTTACCGATGCAGTTAGCCCATATACCACAGCAGCAGAGGTCATTGCTACCAACATAGAAATACTCACAATACGACGCCAGTGCCACTCATAACTAACCGTAGGTACAGTATTTTGTGGTTCGCGTTTAACATTTGCTTTAATTACTATTTTTTGACTCATATTGACCTCAGCGGCTCCAAAATTAGCTTAAACGGGCAATTAACCATTGGCGAATAGCTTGCAGTTCTTCTGCGCAAACCTGATGAGCCATTGGGTAATCTTGCCAGCTTACATCCATGTTATGTGCTGTTAATACTTCATACGCACTTCTTCCCGCACTATGCGGCACTACGTTATCTTGGCTACCATGCGCCATAAAAACATTTAAATCTGTATGTTTTGCTTCGTCTGTAAATTTTTGTGGCACACACATATAAGTAGAAAGCGCTATAACGCCACCAAGCTTATGCTCAAAACGTGGCGCTAAATGTAGCGACACTACGCCACCTTGTGAAAAACCAGCCAAAATAATTTTGTTAGCAGGTATACCACTTTCAATTTCTTGATTAATAAGAGCTTGAACTTTGTCAGCTGAATCTCTTACGCCTTGTTCATCGGCACGCTTATCTAATTCTATAGATTTAATATCGTACCAAGAGCGCATTTCCATACCACCATTTATGGTGACCGGTTGCACTGGCGCATGCGGAAATACAAATCGTATACCCAACTCACTGGGTAAATTAAGCTGCGGTGCTACAGGTGCAAAACCATCACCCGAATCACCTAGCCCATGTAACCAAATTACCGTTGCTTTGTGTTCTGATTGCGCCGGGTATTCTACAAATTCTAAACTCATAGTGATGATTGCCACTTAATTTCTTGGCCTGCTTGGCGAGTAGATGCTTGGTTCATAAATTCCCAAAACTCAGCGCCAGAACGGTTATCAATCCATTGACCATCACGCATTTCAAAGTGGTGGCCATTAAATTTAGTTGCCACCCATACTTGATGCAAAGGCGCTTGTTTATTAATTACAATTTTACTTTTATCAGCAAATATAATTTCTAAAATACCTTGTGCCGACTCATAGTCTAAATCAGCATCGCAATCATCAACTTGCTCTTCAATTGTGAACATAAGAGCTTCGGCTAATTGGTGATATTCGTGTTCAGTCATTGTAATTTTCCTTTGCAGGCGAGCCGCCTAATATTGGGTACATTTTAGCTTAAAATTAGCTTTAAAAGTGTGCAGCTAGTGTAACAGGAATAAAATCATCCGCGAATAGCTGCATTTTTTAGATATTCTGTTACTCTGCGATTATAAAGCCAGCAACCATATTAATCTAATGAAAGCGACACATACCTTACAATTAAAAAAACTATTAATAAGCACTGTACTGCTAAGCGCATTAGCTGGTTGCGGACAAAGTGGCCCTCTTTATTTACCAGAACAAGAAGTTGATCAAAACCAACCTCAAGAAACTGTTGAACCAGTAACTGCTTCAGAGCAAAACAACACACAACAAAGTCAGGAGCAATAAATGGATTATTTTAACTACCAAAACAACCAATTATTTGCCGAAGACGTAAGTGTGGCCGCTATTGCTCAGCAATATGGTACACCTTGTTATGTGTATTCACGCGCGACCTTTGAACGTCATTATTTAGCCTTTGCTAATGCCACTAAAAACCATAAAAGCTTGGTTTGCTATGCCGTTAAAGCAAATTCTAACATTGCAGTATTAAATATTTTAGCGCGCCTTGGCTCAGGTTTTGACATTGTGTCAAAAGGCGAGCTTGCGCGTGTAATAAAAGCCGGTGGCGATGCTAATAAAGTGGTTTTTTCGGGTGTGGCTAAAACCGCTGACGAAATAGCGTACGCACTAAAACTAGGCATTAAATGTTTTAACGTTGAGTCGGCCTCTGAGCTTGAGCGTATTTCTGAAGTAGCTTGCGAGTTAAATTTAGAAGCACCTATTTCTATTCGTGTTAATCCCGATATAGACGCAAAAACGCATCCGTATATTTCTACTGGTTTAAAAGAAAATAAATTTGGTATTGATATTCAAACTGCAGTGAGTGTTTATCAACATGCAGCGTCTTTACCGGGTTTAAAAATTACCGGTGTTGACTGCCATATAGGTTCGCAACTAACAGAAGTAAGACCCTTTTTAGAAGCGTTAGATAAATTAATGGCGCTAATTGATGAGCTAAAAACATGCGGTATTGAGCTTACGCATTTAGATATTGGTGGTGGTTTAGGTGTGCCGTATAACAACGAGCAACCGCCACACCCAAGTGAATATGCTGCACAAGTAACTGAGCGTTTAGCTAATTACAAACATCTTGAGCTTATTTTTGAGCCAGGGCGTGCTATTGCAGCCAATGCCGGCATTTTAGTAACCCAAGTTGAATTTATTAAGCAAAACCAAGATAAATTTTTTGCCATTGTAGATGCGGGTATGAACGACATGCTGCGCCCTTCGCTTTATCAAGCATGGCAAAAAATTATTCCGGTATCGGTGCGAAACGACGACACCCCAACACATAATTTCGATATTGTTGGCCCAGTATGTGAAACCGGTGACTTTTTAGGTAAAGACCGCGAACTTGCACTTAAGCAAGGCGATTTACTAGCTCAGCGTAGTGCAGGCGCATATGGCTTTACTATGAGCTCAAATTATAACTCTCGCCCACGTGTTGCAGAAATAATGGTAGACGGACAGCAGCACCACCTTATTCGCCAACGCGAAACGATAGAAAGCCTTTATCAAGGTGAGAAAATTTTACCATAAACGTTTTTGCCAACTCGCTGCTCTGTGGCATGATTGGCACAGAGCAAAACCGAATTAGAGCGCTATGTTAGTTAATTTTTCCAAAATGCACGGCTTAGGCAACGACTTTGTTGTAATTGATAACATTACACAAAATGTGTTTTTGTCACGAGATCAAATAAAAAAACTGGCTGATCGCCACTTTGGCATTGGTTTTGACCAATTGCTAATGGTAGAAGCGCCATACTCACCCGATCTCGACTTTCATTATCGTATATTTAATGCCGATGGCACCGAAGTAGAGCAATGCGGAAATGGCGCACGCTGTTTTGCCCGTTTTGTGCGTATGAAAGGCTTAACCAACAAACATAAAATTAGCGTATCGACTAAATCGGGCAACTTAACGCTATACATAGAAAAAGATGGCCAAGTTACCGTAAACATGGGCCATCCTAACTTTGAGCCGGCCAAAATACCGCTCAAAGCCAGCAAGCGTGAACTTACCTATATTATAAGAGCACAAGAGCACACTGTATTTAGTGGCGCGGTGTCTATGGGTAACCCGCACTGCGTATTAGAAGTTGACGACATAACGACCGCACAAGTTGATGTACTTGGCCCACTGCTGGAAAACCACGAACGTTTTCCAAATCGTGCCAATATCGGCTTTATGCAAGTAGTATCGCAAGATCATATAAAACTCAGAGTATGGGAGCGCGGCGTTAGCGAAACCCTTGCTTGTGGTACTGGCGCATGTGCAGCTATGGTTATTGGCCATATTCAAAGCAAACTTAACACCACGGTACAAGTTGATTTACCAGGCGGTACATTGCAAGTACGCTGGAGCGGCGAAGGCCACCCTGTACGCATGACTGGCCCAGCCGAGCATGTATTTGATGGGCAAGTAGCATTATGAGCGAGCTAACTAAAGAGCAAGTTGCTGAGTATTTAACTCATCATCCTGATTTTTTAATTGAGCAACCACACTTACTTGCAAAGCTTGAGCTTCAACAAAAAGAGCAAGGTGCTACTTCACTGGTGCATATACAGCAGCGCCAGCTACGTGAGCACAATACACTGTTAAAAAATCAAATAGAGAGCATGAGTAAACATGCAAAACAAAACGAGCTTGTATATAGATTATTTAGCCAGTGCCATAGCCAGCTTTGGAGCAATTACGACTTCAATACACTTGCCAGTAACTTAACCAATATAATTTGTACAAGTCCTAATATAAGTGACTGTAAGTTAATTAAATACACAGCGCAGTATAACGACCTTATTGATCATCGCCTTACACATTCTACGTATTATTTAGGGCGTATTAATCAACAAGAATGCGAGCTATTATTTAGCGATAAAACCCAATCGGCAGCTATCTATTTAATTGGTGATAGCAAAAAGCCAGTGGCTATTTTAGCCTTTGGTAGTAACGATGCTAACCACTTTGAACCCGCACAAGACAACCTCTTTGTACTGGACTTTGTACGTGCCCTACAGCTAAGGCTGTTGGAACTTGCATGAACGAAAACCCCACGCCAAATATTAGCGATTTAAGCGATAACTGGCGTACGCCTATTACTTTATTTAGCGAATATTTAAAATACGAAAGGCAGTATTCAGCGCACACTGTAAATCAGTATGTAAGCCAACTTGGCTTTGCAGCGCTTTATTTTAGTAAATTATGTGATGACTGGTTTGGCGTACAAGGCGAGCATATTCGTCGCTACAGTATGGCGCTTCGTTCAAAGCAATTAAGCGGGCGAACAATTAGTTTAAAATTAAGCTGTATTCGTAGTTTGTATAAATTTTTGAAAGCCAAAAATATTGCACAGCAATCTCATTACCATAACCCTGCACAAGGGATTAAAGGGCCTAAGTTTTCAAAGCCACTTCCAAAAAACCTCGATGTAGATCAAATGGCAAGCTTGCTAGAAATAAACGACGACGACCCATTAGCTATAAGAGATAAAGCCATGATGGAACTAATGTATTCTTCTGGGCTTCGCATTAGTGAGTTAGTTGGCGCTAACATGCAAGACATAAACACTAAAAACGGAGAGATTTTAGTGCGTGGTAAAGGCAACAAAGAGCGCTTAATTCCGGTTGGCAAAAAAGCATTAAGTGCCCTGCAAAGTTGGCTGACTATACGCGGCCAATTTGCAAAACCCGATGAAATAGCCGTGTTTTTAAGTAGTAAAAAAAACCGTATTTCGGTGCGTCAGGTTCGCCTTCGTATGCAAGAGTGGGGAATAAAACAAGGTATTAGCTCGCAGGTTCATCCACATAAATTACGCCATTCATTCGCTTCTCATATTTTAGAATCCTCTGGCGATTTACGTGCTGTACAAGAGCTATTAGGGCACAGTAGTTTGTCGGCTACACAAGTGTATACGCATTTAGATTTTCAGCATTTAGCCAAGGTGTACGACAACACCCATCCTCGCGCTAAAAAACAAACCGATTAGGAAAATAACTATGATCCGATTTAATCGTGCTCTTCGCCCTTTTTCTGTTATGAGCTTTGATTTAGACGACACGCTGTACAACAACCATCCAATAATAAAAGCGGCGGTTAAAGCGCAGCAAGATTACTTAAGTGCACTGCCGAGCTACCTAGAGCAAGGCCCTAAATATTGGCAGCAATGTCGTAACGAAGCAGTATTACAATCACCTGAGCTTGCCGATAACGTGACCAAATGGCGCCAACATACACTGCGTTTAGCGCTTTCTAAATTAAACTTAAACGCCGATGATGTAGAGCACCATGCAAATGCAGCGTATAACGCTTTTGCTGACGCACGTAGCAAAATAGTCGTCAGTGACGACGTACTAAAACTACTTGATAATTTAGCTCAGCATTTTACGCTTGTTGCCATCACTAATGGTAATGTGGAAATAGAACGCTTTAATTTACACAATAAATTTTCGCTCGTGTTACAAGCGGGCATGCACGGTAAAGCAAAGCCTCATAAAACATTATTTGATAAAGCCGCGGCGCATTTAGATATTCCTAAAAGTGAAATTTTACACATTGGCGATAGCCTTGATACAGACGTACAAGGTGCTAATAATGCGGGCTGCCAATCGGTATGGCTAAACGATCAAGGCGCTAACTATGCCTATAAAGGACTTGCCGATGTTGAAATAGCGAATATTCATGCCTTAGCACATTTTATTAAATAACCTAAAATACAACGAAGAGATTTCAATGAGCCATTATACCAAGCTAATAACCTTACTATTAATTGGCTCACTTAGCCTCAATGCTTACCTGCTATGGCCAGAACAAGTAGCGGTTGTTGGCAAACAAAAAATCCAAAAAAACTCTGCAAAACCCATTAAAGCGCCTAATAATGAGCTGCTTACTAAGGCTAAACAACAATTTGAGCAACACCAATTTGACGAGGCGTTTAATACTTACCAGCAACTAAAGCAACGCTCTCCAGCCCTTGCTCGCACTCTTTACTCTTCGTGGGTTTTGCAATTAAAAACATGGCTAAATACGAACTTATTTCTTAGCGAACCATTGTTAAACACACTATTAGATCAAGACCCTTACAATACAGAGCTACTCACATTGCAGGTCGATTACTTAATAAATAGTGGGCAAATACAAAATGCAATTATTGCTTTATTTGAACTATACCCGTTGTTAAATGAGCAACAGCAAAGCACTGCAAATGTGCGGTTGGAAAATTTGACTAAAAACGAGCTTCATAGTTTAAGTGAGCAGCAAAATTGGCAAGCAATTATCGAACAAACCCAAATTTGGCTTGATTATCAAAACGACAATAGTCATTTTTTATACGCACTTGCTTATGCCTATTACCAGCAAAATGACTTTATAAGCGCATTAACCACTCTTGAGCGTATGCCTCGTAATAACCCTCTTAAAACAGACGTAAATACACTAAAAACACTAATTAATAAGGCTCAATTGCAAGATGACTTTATTACCCTTACCCCTTACGGCGCGCATTATTTAATTAATAGCGAGCTAAATAACTCACTGCAAAGCGAACTAATGATAGATACCGGTGCAAGCATTACTTCTCTTTCGAGTGATGTGCTTAGCCAACTCTCACCAAGACCACTTTATTTAGGCGATGTAACCGTAAACACTGCAAATGGACAAATTAAAGTTAAGCGCTATCAAATTGAGTCGTTTAAAGTGGGGATGCAAATTATTTACGGCTTTGAAGTGCTCAATATCGAAAATACCCGCGGCCAAGGTTTGTTAGGAATGAACTTTTTATCGCGATTTAAATTTAATATAAATCAGCAAACAGATGAGTTAGAGTTGAGTGCTAAATAAACAAAAATAATAAAAGGAAGTTTATGCGTACTCTACTATTTACACTACTTTGTTTTTGGCAATGTAGTGCTATGGCAGCAAATTATTTTGTAAAAGACAAAAGTTGTGAGGCTATTTCAGAGCAACTTACAATTAAGACTCAAATGTCATTATTTCAGTCAGATAGTGAAGTTAAAGCACAGCAAGACTTAAGAACCGAAGCTTTATTTGAGTACAAAAAAATTAAAAATTCATTAGCTGCTAACTCTCAAATCTACGTTAAAGAAAGGTTCGTAATGAATAGGGACGTTAACCAAGAATCGACCTCTTCTAACTCAATTAAAAAACGTTTATTTTATACCGCTCACTTCACACCTTCCAAACATTGCAATGAAAACCAAGCAATGTCTGAAGCTACTTTTATTGCAGGAGAACATACCTTCAGAATTTTGAAATCAAAAGAAAAAAAGATAACAATTCTTTCAAATAGTGATGACCGACCTGCATTCAAAAAATTTGATAGTAAGTTAATTACATCAAAGCACTTTTTTGACACCAAATTTGGGCAAAGCACACAAGAAGTAACTCAGCTGCTGGGGTTACACAGCCTTGAATTAAAAAATGAAAGCAAAAGAATACGTGTATATGGTAGGCACCATGCTTTTCACTTTGTTAATAATCAATTAGTAGGCTATCAGTTCCATTTAAACTTATTACCCATGCAAATTAATAATGTGCTCACGTTGGAAAATAAAGAGCTTAAAATCAAGCTTAGTAATGATGAGATTGTAGAAGCAGCCACTTCTATAACGCCTTTACAAATAACGGTATTAAAGAAAGAGTTTGCAGATGTTGAAACCGCATATTATAAGTCATCAGACACTGAAGTAGATCAAAGGCTAATAGGACTTTCTCAAGGGCAGCTAATAGGCAAAATCGCATTCAATAAGCACTGCATTAAAAGCTTTATCGCCAAAAACGATGGTAATATTGATAAAAATATAAACACATCATTAAAGCTAATCAGTTCATCTGAAGACAATATCAGTGTTACTCCATGCAGCGAGTTCTTATATAAAAAGGCTAACTTTATTGCCAAATTAAAACTTTTTGAACCTATCTCTACTAACAATATAAAACTCTCGGCATTAGCAAATTACTTTAAACAAGGACACAGTTGGGATTTTTCAGGTGTGAAATACAACGACCCTATTGCAAGCCTTGCTAAGTTAGGCAATTACGATGAGTTTTTTGATTCAGCAGAATTTACATCACAATACTGGGATGGTTATTTTTATATTTATAATGGAAAGCTTTTAAGTGCAGAGCTTACTAGCAACGATTACTAATCCCTTATATTTTTATATTAAAAGGATAAAAATGTTACTACTAGATTTTTTACAGCAACTCGCAGATAACCCAAAAAGTATTCAATTTACCGATACAATGGCGGTAATTGAAGCAAACTACGATTTTACTGCATGTGAATTTAATAACCACGGGTTACTTAGCTCAGCAAGTGAGAACAACGGTTCATGTAAAATTTTTGCGTTTGCTAAATTAAACGATTTAAGTAAACAAAATACATTGGACTGCTTTGGTAAATTTTACCGTGAAGACGTACTACAAAACCCTAAGGGCGATGATCACATGAACATTCGCACGTTTATGTTAGCGCCAGAGGCAACGCCATTTTTGGGCGTTACCTTTGAAGGCGAGCCGCTAAAAGCAAAGTAGTCAGCAAAAATTAAAGCGACTTTTCCATAAAGTAGCGCGTACCAGAGCGCGGATAATTATTAAGTTGATACTTAACACTATAACCGCGCTTTTCGTAAAATGGCTTAGCCTGAAAATCGAGTGTATCAAGCTGAGCGGTCGTTGCACCGAGTTCAATAGCTGATTGTTCAAGTGCCGTTAGTAACTTATCTGCAAGCCCTTGACCTCGCACTACATCGCTACACCAAAGCCAACTAATCATCAGCCAATTTCCAAACACACACCCACTAATACCTGCAACAAGCTCACCTTGCTCATCAACAAATTTATAGCCTAATGGCACTCTTTGCGCATCAAAGTGCTGCGCGTTAAAGTCAACTATTTTAGTGCGAAGCACTGAGTTTAACGCATCGGTATTATCTGCTTTTAATTGATACATGTACCGCCCTTAAAGAAGCAGATACTAGCAAACAAACTTAATTAAAAAAGGTTATTTTTACCATAAGGTACTTCTAGTAAATTACTGCTTGTTTTTTCGGGTTGGCCGCACATTTCATCGTAAGCGCTTGTTTGGCGCAGTACCATTTCGGCATAGGCTATTTTATCAAAACGCTTTTGAACATGCAGTGGGCTTAGTGATCTTAAAAATTCACCGCTGTCTTCTGTTACATAATATTCAACGTTATTGATCATCACTGATACTTGATAAAGCGCCATATCTAACGAGTGAACAATGACTTTTTGTAGCGGCTCATGCTTTTTTAACTGTGAAAATTTAATACCCATAATTTTTGCCTTAATTAAATTTAACAGTATCGATACGCAGCTTTGCTATAATCGCGATCAAATTTTTATTAGTCGCTGGCATCACACGTTATGAGCACAAAAATTCGACTCGCTAAATATATTGCCCATGCAGGTATTTGTTCTCGTAAACAGGCATCGCGCTTAATAGATGAAGGAGTAGTAACGGTAAATAATCGCCCTGCTAATCATATTGATCACGTTGACGAGCAAGACTTAGTAATAGTTAATGACCAAGCAGTTAAAGGCGCAGCCGAGCTAGTTTATTTTGCGTACCACAAACCTGTAGGTATTGACTGCAAATTAAATAAAGATGACCCTACGAGCCTTATTCACCACTTACCTACACTTACCCGTGTTTATCCTATTGGCCGATTAGATAAAGACTCTCGGGGCTTGCTTATTTTGACCAACGATGGTGATTTTTGTAATCAACTTATTCACCCTGATTTCCACCAGCCCAAACGTTATTTAGTGACGGTAAATAAACCTATTAATAATGAGTTTTGTGAAAAAATGGCCGCTGGGGTACCTGTAGATAAGCAAGTAACCTTACCGTGTGAAGTAACAAAAATAGCTGACAACCAGTTTAGTATTATTTTAAAGCAAGGGCTTAACAGACAAATACGTAAAATGGCGTATTACTGCGGCTTTAAAGTAATTGATTTATATCGGGCACAATTTAGCGAACTTGCTCTTTCAAAACTAAACCTCCCTGAAAACCACTACATACAAATTAGTAAAACTGATATTTCAAAAATCTAACCTTCGTTTAAATAGCGTACAAAAAAGTTAAAAAATAACCTTGCAAAAATAGATTACAGGTGTAGTCTTAAGTTGAAGATTACACTTGTAGGCAACAAAATGATTGAGTTATCAAAAGCAGAATTCGACGTGCTTGATGCACTTTGGATTAATTACCCGGCAACTGCCAGCCAAATTATTGAGCGTTTAAGCGATGACAAACAATGGCACGAAAAAACCATTAAAACCTTGCTGGGTCGATTAGTTAAAAAAGGCGCACTGACCTTTGAAAAGGACGGTCGCCAATATATTTATACTCCCTGTATGGAGCGCGCCGACTACACCCTAAAAGAAAGCCAAAACTTTATAGAACGCTTTTTTAGTGGCCGCATAGCGCCGCTAGTAAGCGGTTTTGCTAAATCGGAGCAGCTTTCTCAGCAAGATATAAACGAGCTTAAAAAAGTCATTGATGACTGGGAAAAAAACCAAAAGTAAGGGATTAACATGGTTATTCAAACTGGATTTAATTGGTTAATTGAGCAACAACTACTATTAAGTATTTTGTTTTGTGGATTTATTTTACTCGAGCGATTTGGTTTAAAAACCCTTGGCGCGCGGTTTGTATACAAGTTAGCGTGGTTATTGCCTGCGGCATTAGTTATCGCTAATTTACCCAATGCGATTAAACCACTGCAAAATAGCAATATTAGCCATTACTTAATTACCCCTAACCAGCCTTTTACACATGAAATGGGTATTAGCTGGGCACTCATGTATGTACTTATTACTGCGGGGTTATTAATAGCCAGTTTTATTACACATACTCGTTTTGTTAAAAGCCTGCAGCTAACTGAGCTAACACACTTTAACCATACACTTACTACAAGTGCTAAAACTTATATCAGCCAACATGTAGCCACACCAATGGTGGTGGGTATTTTAAACAGTAAGCTAGTGTTACCGAGCAACTATAAAACCCAGTTTGATAAAGCCACATTGGCGCTTATTTTAGAGCACGAAAACGTACACATTAAACGCAAAGACAACTTAACAAACGCATTCATGCTGCTACCCACTATTTTACTTTGGTTTAACCCACTTGCTTGGTTTTGTTACGCAAGCATGCGTCGACTACAAGAGCTGACTTGTGATGAACGGGTACTTGCCAATAAAACCACACACCAACACATTTTATACAGCAAAGCCTTAGTTAACTGCGCGGCAGCAACGCCCGTAGGCCTAATGGCTTATTCACATTACGGAGATAAAAAAACCATGTTACAACGACTTACCAATATAAAGCACAGTGGCAATCACTCTCGCTTTGCCAAAGGTGGTTTACTGCTTGTTGCAGCAAGTATGTTAAGTACTCTCGCTATTGCAAAGCAACCGCAAGTAGAAGGTGCTAAACAAGATCACATTTGGCCAACCATTCGAATTGAGCCACGCTATCCTGCTCAAGCAGCTAAGCAAGGCATTAGCGGCTCGGTTGTATTAAAATACGATATTGCCGCCAATGGCAGAACAAAAAACATTAGCGTAATTCAATCTAAGCCGTCAGACGTTTTTGATAAATCAGCTAAGGAAGCCTTGGCAAAGTGGGAGTATAAAATCTCTGAGGCAGGCTTTAATGATGTACTCGTACAGTTAGACTTTGCTATAAACAGCGAGGTTGCTAATACCGATCTAATCGAGCGAATTAAAGTATCGCATTAATACTATTTAGTTATGCAAGAGCACAAAGCAAGCGCCCTTTTAGGCCGCTTGCTTTGTGGTTTTAACAATAAAATTAAATACTCACTACAATCATGGCAATGGCAGTACCTAAACCAATAAACCACACTAACGAACGTATAATATCTAGGTTCAACCAATAAAAAATACAATACAAAGTGCGCGAAACTATATGAGTAACCACCAAGGTTTCGGTTACTGCATTAATCGAGTTAGTACCGAGCACCACTGCAATAGCAACGGCAAAAACAGTAAGCGATTCAAAACAATTTTGATGAGCAGCGAGCGCCCGAGCACCAAAGCCAGTTAGTTTTTCTTGTTGGGAACGTGGGTGTTTATTGTCGTACCGGCCAAGCTTTGCCATCGCAACAGCCACAGGTACTTTTGCAAAATAAGGCATTAATACAGCTAATATTGCACACACCACTAATGTAGTCATAATGTATTCTCTTATTTATAAATTTAGTTATTTGACCAATACATATAACACACATACACAAAAAAGCCGCCTATACGTTTTATGACATACGCAGGCGGCTAAACAATAACATCACTCTTACTATAGCTAAGTTTACCTATAAAGCAGTGCGGCATAATGTCGCAGGTGAGGAATATTCACTATCACCCTTAATACATCGCTTTAATGACTAAAGATTGTTAATTTATAGACCTTATTTTTTTACCGACGACCCCCATGATCTGGATTTTTTTCACTTTTTTAGCCGCCTTTATGCAAGCATGGCGAAATGCCCTGCAAAGTAAATTAAGCACACATGCAAGTGTAGCTGGCGTAACCCTTTCGCGTTTTATTTTAGCCGGCCCCATTGCTGCGGTGTATTTATATGGTTTGTATCAATATGAAGATACAGCCATGCCTACCTTTAATCATGCCTTTTGGGGTTTTATTATTGGCGCAAGCGTTATGCAAATACTTGCCACTGGCTTAATGGTAAAACTGTTTAAAATGAATAATTACGCCATAGGTGCAGGCCTTGCTAAAAGCGAAGCCTTAGTAGCCGCTATTTTAGGGGTATTGTTTTTTGGCTCTGCGCTTAGTCTTCTTGGTTGGCTGGGTGTATTTTTAGGCGCCATAGCAGTGCTATTACTTAGCGGTATAACCAGCGTAAAACACTTTGATGCCAAAACAGCGTTACTTGGCCTTGCCTGCGGCACAAGCTTTGCCCTTACATCGCTGTGGGTACGTGAAGCGAGCTTAAATTCAGGGTTGTTATTTCCGCACTCGGCTGCATGGGTTTTACTGTTTGTAATAAGCCTACAAACACTTATATTACTGGGTTATTTATTAGTTAAAGAGCCACACACGCTTGGCAAACTTTGGCAATATAAAGGCATTACAACAGCAATTAGTATATTTAGTTGTGTAGGCTCTATTGGCTGGTTTAGTGCAATGAGTTTACAACACGTAGCGTATGTTAAAACGCTTGGTCAGGTAGAGGTATTTTTTACCATGCTAATCGCCGTACTTTGGTTAAAACAGCCACTTAAAAAACAAGATACCGCGGGCTTAATTTTAATAGCCATTGCCGCTATTTTGGTGATGCTACCAAATTAAAAACATAAAAAAGCGCAGGATTTTAAACCTGCGCTACTGTAAAGCTGCTTATAACTTTTAAAGCAAGTGTTAAGCGCTCTTTTTAAGAGCTGATTTTTAGCGTTATCACACCGCAAATAATCATCAGTACACCAGCAATACGGCCAAACGTGGCTGCATCACCGTAAAATAATATACCCACTAAAAACGTCCCCGCAGCACCTATTCCTGTCCATACGGCATAAGACGTCCCCATTGATATTTGCTTTTGTGCAAGCCATAACATAAAGCCACTGGCCACCATAAATGCAATTGCCATTGCAATACCTTGCCAACGAGTATCCGGGTTTTGCGATACCTTTAAACCAATTGGCCAGCCTATTTCAAGCAGACCTGCAATGACTAAATAAACCCATGCCATTAAACATCTCTCTTTTTCAAAATTACGTCGTATAAGTCTTCACGGCGGTCTTTTAAATTGCGCACCGTACCTTCGCTATGAAGAATTTTTAGCTTATCCATATCAAGGTCGCTAAATAATAACATTTCGGTATTAGGTGTGGCTTCGTTGAGTGTTGCATCGTGCGGGAACGAAAAGTCAGATGGCGTTAACACAGCTGATTGCGAGTACTGTACGTCTAGGCTTTCAACCTCAGGTAAGTTACCCACTGAGCCTGCAATAACTACATAACATTCGTTTTCGATTGCGCGCGCTTGCGCACAATGGCGAACCCGTAAATAACTATTTTTAGTGTCGGTCCAAAACGGCACAAAGAGTATATCAAGCCCCTGCTTAGCTAGTATGCGCGAAAGCTCTGGGAACTCTACATCGTAACAAATTTGAATACCTACACGCCCAGCATCGGTATCAAACACGGCAATTTTATCGCCGCCTTGAATAACCCAATCATTTTGCTCATGCGGGGTTATGTGTATTTTGCGCTGCTCGTCTATTTTACCGCTACGGTGGCATAAGTAACTTACGTTATAAATTTTATCGTCTTCGGCAAGCGGCATAGAGCCAGTAATAATATTGGCGTTGTATTCTATTGCCATACGCGACATCGCGTTTTTAAACGTCTCTGTATATTCCGCTAAATAGCGGATTGCTTCGGTTTGATTATTTTGATCGCCTAAGCCCATAAGTGGCGCGTTAAAAAACTCAGGAAATAATATAAAATCGCTTTTGTAGTCAGATACCGTATCTACAAAGTATTCAACCTGCTTTAGCATTTCTTCAACCGACTCAACGCAGCGCATTTGCCATTGCACCGCGCCTACGCGCACGATTGATTTAGTAGATTCGAGCACGGTGTCGGTTGGCTCATACATTATGTTATTCCACTCAAGTAAGGTGGCGTAACCTACAGACTCTTGATCCTCCGGCAGATACTTTTTAAGTAACCGCTTTACCTGAAAGTCGTTAGAAAGCTGAAAGCTTAAAATTGGGTCGTAAAGCTCTTTTTGGTCAACCTTTTCAATGTATTCCATTGGTGTCATTTCACTGCTGTGATTGTAATAACGTGGAATACGGCCACCGGCTAAAATAGCGCGTAAGTTATATTGGCGGCACAATTCTTTACGGGCATCATAAAGGCGGCGCCCTAAACGCATGCCTCGGTGAGTTTCGCTAATAGCAACATCTAAGCCATATAAAGCATCGCCATCGGTATCGCTAAATACGCGATCATGGCCATCGGCTATGTCTTCATAGGTATGTGGGTTTGAAAAACGCGTGTAGTCTACTTGCACGCTCAGCGCTAAGCCCACCAGCACGCCATCATCCACTATGCCTATTTGCCCTTCAGGGAACTGATCTATCAATCTAAAAATAGTATGGCTTGGCCATGCGCCACCTAAATCGGGATAAGCCTGATCCATCAAGGTTTTAATTTGCGGATACTGCTCTTTTGTTAAGTTACAAATTTCTAGGTGGGTTTTTTCTGCCGACATACACAACTCCTTTGGGCATAATAAAATAAAAGCCGAATGTACGCTAAAGTACACTCAGCTTTGTATCATGTTTTTTACGTTACGCGTACTACTTTAAGCTACGATAAAAGAGTGTAGTCACTTTCTCTTTTGGTAACCAGCCTGCGTATTCAAGGCCAAGTTCTACCAATGGATCGGCTTTAATTACTTGCTCTAGGCTTGCGTTATTTTGCATTGCATTTAGCATTAAATCTTTAGCTTTTTGAACAAGTTTAGCATACGTTACTAGCCCTGAACGGTCACTTACCGGCCCATGTCCGGGTATCACTATGGTGCGCTCGTTTATTTGCTTAATAACGTCATTTACGGCCGCTAGTATTCCATCAACACTGCCGCCGCTATCTACATCAACAAACGGCAAGCTGCCAAAGTTAAAGTAAATATCGCCCATGTGTACTATGTTATCGTTATTAAAAAATATAACCGAGTCACCATCGGTATGTGCATGCGCATAATGCACTACATGCGCGTGTTCGTTATTAAAATGCAGCTTTAAATCGTGACCAAAACTAATACGTGGCAGGTAATCTGAGTTTGCACCGTGTTTTTCTTCTAATCGCTTATGCACGTTGTCGTGCGCAATGACATGCGCACCGGCCTTAGCAAAGTTTTCGTTACCACCGGTGTGATCGCCATGATGATGCGTATTAATTACAAATTCCGCGCTACCGGGTTTTAAATCGCTAATGGTTTTTTTAATATCATCTGAGAGCTTGGCAAATTGGTCGTCAATAATATAAATACCATCGTCCCCAACACTTGCTGCAATGTTGCCGCCTTGTCCAAATAATACGTATACGTGGTCACTTAACTTTTCAGCGGTTACTGGGTGCTCATCTGCATGCGCTGTACTACTGAGTAATAAGCCTGTGATTAATGCGGGTAGTATTTTTTTCATTATTTTTTACCTGTTATATGAATTAATAAATATAGAACGTATTTAGCTATATTTTAGTTCATTGAGCGGGCTCTATTATTATTTGATGTATAAGCGTTTGTGGCAATAAAGGCGTGTGTTTACCCTCTACATAATCACTAAAGCCTGCACGGTAGAACTCAGATAGCGGATGCCCCGATTGCCCACCAGGCACTGTCATAATGGCATTTTCTAAATGCCCAGGCTGGGCAATAAAGCGCTGCGACGCACCAAAGCTTTTACCTTGCACTGCGGGCATGTAGCTATCGCCAAATCCAGGCGCAATTGGCATATTTAAAAATTTAGCCAGTATTGGCATTTGTTTAGCAAACGGGTGCTCAATGTTAAGCGCATTTACTTTGCCCCACTGCCAATTTTGTAAGTTATCTCCATACTCTGCCTTAAGCGCTGTCACTGTTTGGTTAAATGCACCTGATAACTGCTCATCCCAATTTTTATACTCAGGGTTTACCCACGAATCGGGTCGTGTATTGAGAAGCTGCCATATTGCCGGCTCTAGATCGCGTTTTACGTATTTAAGTGTACCGATTTGCTCATTGAGCTTATTCTCCATGCTTGCAAAAACAGTATTTATTAATGCACTTCTATAGCGCTTAACTAACGTATAACCTACAGAGCTTGCACATGCGCACTGCTGCCAGTTTTCAAGCTCGCTAATGTATTGCTTGTTTTTGCTTTTATCTTTTTTAAGCTGATTAAGCAGTAATGTATGCCAAGGCATTAAAAAACGGGCTTGGTTATCAAGCTGTAGCGCGTAAAAGTCGCTCTCGGCAAAGGTTTGTTTTTCAAATAATCTATCGCGTATTTGGCTTGAACGTGCCCCTAGTGCATAACCACCGTTACCAAAGCGGCTGTTATCTATGGCCGATACAACACGTGAGTTACCTGTCCATAATCGCCCACTTTGCGGGTTTTTAACAAACGGGCGCTCATTTTCATTTTGCTCAAAAAGTGCAGAATATTGTTTTGTTTTTACACTTAACTCGCTTGGCATTTTACGCGCTGGTATGCCGCCCATATGCTTCCACGCTGCATTGCCTTTACTATCAACCACCATTAGGTTTTGCACCGGAATACCCACATTGCTCGCTATTGCTAATGCATCATCAACCGTACTTGCTTGTTCAAGTTTTACTAATTCCATATTAACCGCGTAAGGCTTATGTGCAGCCCAGCTAAGTGCGTAGGGTTTTTTATTAATGTATTTTACGGGGCCATATTCGCTTAACGTTAATGGGTAGTTTTCAACTTCATTATTTGGCAGCGCTATTGGCTCATTTACTTGCCATGTTTTACTGTCATCATTTAGCGCTATCCAATCAGCGGTATCTATGTAGCCATTAGTAAAGCCCCACGCAATTTTATTATTACTACCCACCACAATAGCGGGTGCGCCAGGTAGCGATACGCCTGTTATTTGAAATTGCTTAGTATTTTGCGTGTAATTAAGCTGCGCTCTGTACCAAATAACCGGCACCGCCATCGATAAATGCATATCGTCAGAGAGCATTGCTGCACCCGTTTGAGTATGCGCACCGGTTACGGCCCAGTTATTACTGCCGCGCTCTTGGTTTGCTTGAATATTTTTAACCGTGCGCTGTGCTTGCACTGGAAGTGTAGGTATATCGTCTGTAAAAGGCGTAAGTTTACTGCCATCAAGCGCCGCTTGGTATTGGCTTGGTTGCGTTAAAAACTCAACCATTTTTTGCCCGTAAGCTTGCTCAATTTGAATTAGTGCTTGGTCACGCTCAAACGTTGCACTTTGTAAATCAAGATACATGCTAAATATCACTAATAAGCTGTCTTCACTTTGCCAAGGCTTTTGCGCCCCGCCTGTTAGTAGGTATTCAAAGCTTGCATACCCTACCTGTGCCAGCCCTTCGTTAACGCCTTGTGCGTAGCTTTTTAATAACTGCTTATCGGCTTTTGGGAGGGTTTGTAAAATAGCGCGGCTGCGTTTGCGTAATTGATGAAAGCGCATTTTTTTATCAAGCCCAAGGGCCGCTTTGCCAAAGAACTCACTTAGCTCACCTGCGGCGTTGCGCCTTAATAAATCCATTTGAAAAAATCGATCTTGTCCGTGCGCATAACCTAATCCATAAGCGGCATCGTTTCTATTATTGGCATTAATAACAGCCTGCCCTAGTAAGTCGCGCGATATTTTAACGTTATTACTTACGTGACTACTTTGACCTTTGCCATCAAGTGCAGGCAGGCTCAAAGTCAGCACACCATATACTACCGCTGTGCCTGCAAGCGCTAAAATCACAATTAATAACAATAACCGTTTGATTACTTTAAACATCAACCTTCCCTATAAAAATTTATACTACGCAGAATGAGCATATAATAACCACAGTTTTATTAAATAATAATGTTCTTGCTCACAAAGGGTGAAATAAACATCAAAATCCACGATAATGTCGCTTCCACATCATGTGCAGAACTAGTTGAGATTAATATGACTGAAAAAACATTTATCAAAGGTAAAGACCGCGACCTAGAATCGTCAATCTCTACCATGCAAAACAAGCTTAAAGCCCTTAACATTAACGTTGAGGAAGCGCTTTGGCTTAATCCTGTAGCTAACTGTTATTCGGTTCATATTAAAGACAGCGACTGCGGTGTTATGTTTACCAATGGTAAAGGCGCAACCGATAAAGCATCTATTGCCTCTGCGCTAGGTGAATACTTTGAGCGTTTGAGCTGTAACTACTTTTTTGCTGACTTTTACTTAGGTGAAGAATTTGCCAACGGCGAGTTTACTCATTACCCAAGCGAAAAATGGTTTAAAGTTGAAGGTGAAGAAGTGCCTGAGGGCATAATGGACGAAAGCCTGTGGGATTACTTTGACCCAGAGCGCGAACTTAACGCATCACACCTTTTTGATTTTAACTCGGGTAATAACGAGCGCGGCATTTGTACATTGCCATACACGCGCCAACGCGATAACCAAGACGTGTACATTCCAGTAAACGTGATTGGTAATATTTTTGTATCTAACGGTATGAGCGCAGGTAACACCAAGTTTGAAGCGCGTGTACAAGGTTTATCAGAAGTATTTGAACGCGCTATAAAAAACCGCATCATCGCAGAAGGTATTTGTTTACCAATCGTGCCTGAAGACGTTGTTAAACAGTACCCACAAATTCACGAAGCATGTGAAGAACTACGCAGCCATGGTTTTCATTTACGTATTGCCGATGCATCACTAGGCGGTAAATACCCAGTAATGAGCGTAACGCTGATTAACCCAACAGATGGCTCTGTATTTGCCTCGTTTGGTGCTCACCCTTCATTTGAAGTAGCCCTTGAGCGTACTGTTACTGAGTTACTACAAGGTCGTCGCCTTGATCAGCTTGATGTGTTCCAACCAGCCACGTTCGATAACGACGAAGTAGCAACGCCTGAAAACATTGAACTACACTTCATTGATTCTAGCGGTTTGATTTCGCATGATTTCTTCCGTGCCGAAGCAGATTTTGACTTTGTACACTGGGACTTTAGCGGTACAACAGAGCAAGAATACAACTTCTGTACAGATTTAATTCATAGCATGAACCACGACATTTATATTATGGATTACACGCACCTAAACGTGTATGCATGTCGAATTTTAGTACCGGGCATGTCAGACATTTACCCAGTAGATGAGCTTATTTGGCGTAACAACAACGAAGGCGCTAAATTCCGTGAAGCATTCCTATCGCTTGATCAGTACGATGCCGAGCAATGGATGGATATTTACGACAGCCTAGAAGAAGCCGGCCACAGCGATATTATTCGCGCTGCTGAATTTATTGGCCTTGCAACCGATGCCGATACACCTTGGCACACACTGCGTATTGGTGAGCTTAAAGCGCACCTGTGTTTAGCCGCAGGCAGCGAAGAAGCAATCGATTGGGTTGATTGGATACTGCATACAGGCCAAGTAAACGAAGAGGCAATGCGCCATTTCCGCTGCTTAAAAGCCATTCTTGAAATTAAATACGATGACGAGCGTGAATACGCCGACTACCAAGATGCACTTGGTTTAATGTTTGGTAGCGACAACGTAACGCTTGCAATTGAAATTGCAGAAGGCCGTAAATTATTTAATGGTTTAACCTTCCCTGGTTTATCGCTTAACGGCTTTAAAAAGCACGCAGCTTTACTTGATGGCTACCGTAAGTTACATGTAGCTAAGCAAAACCACTGGGCCCGTGAAGTTGCCGATAGTTAATACTAATAGTTGAGCTAATATAGCTAAACTACTAATTATAAAAATAAAATGGCGCTAATTTATTAGCGCCATTTTTATTTGTGCAATTAATTGGCTATAGTTAATATGCCTAAAATAACAGCACGATGTAATAAATGTCGCCACCAAAAAATAATAAAAACAAAGTTCATAACTTTAAGCTGACCTTTTGCTTATCTCTAACTCTTCTTATATTGGTGAGCATTGTGCTCGATCGCATTAATTACAACCGTGTAAAAGATGCACACAGATTACAAATTCTCTCAGAAGTGAGCACCTACCGAGCGCAGCTTGAATCTATTTTAGTTTCTAATATTCAGCTAGTGCGTGGTTTAGGTGTTGCCGTTGCTGCAGAGCCTGATTTACAACAAGCTCAATTTGAACAAATTGCTGGGCCACTATTTAAAACCTCTAATGAACTTCGTAATATCGGTGGCGCTCCCGATATGATCATTCAAATGACCTACCCCTTAAAAGGCAATGAAAAAGCACTCGGCTTAAATTTTTTAGAAGCAAAAAACCAACGCGCTGATGCAATTAGAGCACGTGATACCAATACAATTGTCATGGCGGGTCCACTTAAATTAATACAAGGCGACATTGCACTTATCGCACGTGTACCTGTGTATATACCGCCGGAAAACCGCTTTTGGGGATTACTTTCTGTTGTTTTAGATATTAACAAAGTGTATAAAAATTCAGGCATTTTAGAGCTAGAAAGCGAATACAATGTAGCATTACAAGGTCGCCATGGGCTTGGTAAAAAAGGGGAGTTTTTTTATGGAGATCAAAACATAACAGAACAAAACCCTCTGGAGTTTACATTAAGTTTCCAAGGTGGAAATTGGCAGCTTTATGTCGCGCCTAAAATAGGTTGGAACCCTCCAAACTCGGCAATATGGCCACTGCGCTCTGCTATTATCATAATTTGTGGGTTATTGATTTGGGCTTTTTTCTTCTTTTTAAAAATGCTTAATCGCCAACAGCAAAACGAAAAAATGCTTGAAGCCATGAGCGATTTAGCGCAAATAGGCGCATGGTCGTTTAATTTAGATACTAAGCAAGTTTACTGGTCAGATATGACCAAAAAAATATTTAAGTACCCGCTTGATACTCAACCTGAATGGCCAAACGACTTAGGTTATTTTAAGCCGGGTGAAAGCCGTGAGAAAATAGCTAAATTAATTGAGCGTGCCATAAAACTTGGTGAAAGCTACGAAGTTGAACTTGAAGTTATAAACGCTGAAGGTAAAACAATATGGGTGCTTGCACACGGTGAAGTTGAGCGTAGAAATGGTCGTAGCATTCGTATTTTTGGCTCAATTCAAAATATAGATACCCGTAAAAAAATCGAACTAGAAAATAACCAAATTGCATTACATAACGAAATTTTAGCCTCACTCACTGTAAATAAACTCATATTAAGCGGGCAATTAAGCCAAGCAAAAGACGTAATTACGCAGGCAATTTGCCAGGCATTTGATGTAAAACGTGCCAGTATTTGGTTTTTTAATGACGATAAAAGCCAATTAAATCCTTTTGCGATACACAGCACTCTATCCTCTAGTGATAATAGCGACCCTATTTGGCTAAGAAAAAACACTAAAGACTTTTTTAACGCTATAGATCATCAAGCTGTATTTAGTGCACCCGATGCACTTAACCACCCTATTTTAAAACCCTTAAAAGCCCACTATTTAGACCCTTTACACATTCAGTCTATGTTATGTGTAGTTATTCCTGGAGGCTCGGGGGCACTTGGTGTTGTATGCGCCGAGCAATGCCAAAGCACTAAACTATGGTCTCGTAATGAGGAGAGTTTTTTAATAGCTGTTGCGGCACTTATTGGTAGCCTACATTCAAGCCAAAAACGTATTGAGACAGAAGAGCAACTCGTTACAGCTAAGGATGCTGCAGTACAGGCAGTAGAGGCTAAAAGTGAATTTTTAGCGAGTATGAGTCACGAAATTCGTACTCCCATGAATGGGGTACTGGGTATGCTTAATATTATAAAGCAAACCCAACTTAACCAGCAGCAAGAGCATCATATAGAGCTGGCTCAGTCATCGGCTCAATCACTTTTAAATATAATTAATGATATTTTAGACTTTTCTAAAATAGAAGCCGGTAAGCTCAATATCGAAAACGTGCAATTTAACCTCCCCAGACTACTAGGCGAAGTTGTTGAATCGTTTGCATTAAAGGTAGAACAAAATAAAACCAAGCTTATTTTAGACGCAACACAAATTACGGTAAGTGAAATAATTAGTGACCCTAATAGGTTACGCCAAATATTAAATAACCTACTCGGTAATGCTGTTAAGTTTACTTTAAATGGCGAAATTATTGTGACGGCCCGCGTTGAAGAAACAACAGATGGTTCGTTTTTGCAGTGTTCTGTAATTGATACCGGTATTGGTATAAAGCCTGAAAAGCAAAACTCTTTATTCGATTCATTTACTCAAGCCGATGCTTCAACCACTCGCCAATTCGGCGGCACAGGGCTTGGGCTTGCTATTGTTAAGCAACTTTGTGAACTCATGAATGGTGAAGTAAGCGTAACAAGTATGGTTGATGAGGGCAGTACATTTTCGTTCAGCATACAAATACAGCCTCGCTTGAGTAAAGAGCAAGACTTACCAAGTCACTTAATTAAAAATAAGCATATTTTAATTATTGATGAGTGCACTTTAAATGCTAACACAGCGCATAAACAACTTAATGTTTGGGGCGCCAAAGTAAAATGTATTAACGATTACAGCCAAGTAACAGAGCACTTAAATAACTCAGAAGTTAAGCTCAGTGCTATTTTAGTTGATTACTACTTTTTTGAAAAAGCACGCCAAGCACATATTACAACCTTAAAAAACTTTATAAATTTGCATGGCTGTAAATTAGTAATTATGGCTCCGATGAGCTACTCCCAAGAAAGCTCAAAGTTAGGTATGAAAGTTGATTGCATGATTTTCAAACCCCTTACTCCTTCAGATTTATTTGACTCACTCACTAACGATAAATTTATAGAGCAACAACAACGCCAAGCTCAGCTGCAAAACAAGCTAACTAAAGCACCAATAACCGATTCTACTGAGCCCCAATTACTATTAGTAGAAGACAATAAAATTAACCAAGTAGTTGCTTCTGCCCTGTTAAAACAAGCTGGTGTTAGTTTTGATATTGCAGAAAATGGGCTTGATGCAATAGTAAAACTTAATGCAAAACAAGGTAAGCCATACAAGCTTATTTTAATGGACTGCCAAATGCCCGAAATGGACGGCTACCAAGCCACTAAAGCAATTCGTGAAGGTGATGCCGGTAAGTGTAATCAAAATATTACTATTATTGCGTTAACTGCAAACGCCATGCAGGGCGATAAAGAAAAATGCTTAGCTGCTGGCATGAACGATTATTTAAGCAAGCCGCTTGATTTAGCCGCATTACAACCAAAACTTGAACAATGGCTTGGCACTCAATAAAGGTGTAAGCTAGTAAAATAAGCTTACTAATTTGAGATTATTTATGCAGTTATCAGCAAATCAACAACGTATTCTTGGTTGCTTATTAGAAAAACAAAGCACAACGCCAGAACATTATCCGCTGTCTTTGAATGGGCTCACCAATGCGTGTAATCAAAAATCAAACCGTGATCCAGTTCTATCCCTCACAGAAACTGACGTACAAAATGCACTCGACGAGTTAATTGAAATGCGTTTAGTCACGCTTGATGAAGGGCTATCTGGGCGAGTAAACAAGTACGATCATCGCTTTTGTAATACCGAGTTTAGTAACTTACAATTTACCGAGCAACAACGTGCCATAGTGTGTTTATTACTACTTAGAGGCGCACAAACTCCAGGCGAGTTAAGAACGCGTAGTGCACGCTTGGCTGAATTTAATAACGTAAGTGAAGTTGAAAACGCGCTTAGCTTATTAGCTCAAAATGATTACGTTTGTAAATTAGAGCGAGAAGCCGGGAAACGCGAAAGTCGCTATGTTCACTTGTTTGGCGATACAAACGAAGTACAGCCTGAGCAAAAACCGAGCGCTATTACAGATGTAAGAAACCATGAAATTAATGAGTTACTTGCAGAAATAGACGAACTAAAAGAAGAGCTTCGTATGATAAAAGCACATTTAGGGCTTTAATTACGCCCAGCTAAATCACATAATATAATTAAGCTTAAAAACAAAATTATTTACCAACGAGGAGCTGGCCATGCGCGCCGAAATTGTGGCTGAAATGAAAGTTCAGCCAAGTATTGATGTAAACGCTGAAATAACCCGTCGAGTTAACTTTATTAAAGCACGTTTAGTGGCAGCCCATAGTGTATCGCTAGTGCTGGGTATTAGCGGTGGTGTTGACTCATCAACCTGCGGTCGCTTGTGCCAATTAGCGGTAGATGAATTAAATGCCGAGCAAAGTACCGACAAATATCAATTTATAGCAGTACGCTTGCCATACGGTATACAAGCCGACGAAGATGAAGCGCAAATGGCCGTTGATTTTATTAAGCCAAGTAAACGCATGACGGTGAATGTACAACCAGCAGCAGATGCGCTTCATGATCAAGCAATGGCAGCTATTGTAGGCAGTGGTGCGGTACTTCCTGAGCAAGCAAAAGTTGACTTTATTAAAGGTAATGTAAAAGCGCGCCAACGTATGGTTGCTCAATATGAAATTGCCGGTTTTTGCCAAGGCTTAGTAGTGGGTACCGATCATAGTGCTGAAAACATCACTGGCTTTTACACCAAATTTGGTGATGGCGCTTGCGATTTAGCGCCATTATTTGGTTTATCAAAACGCCAAGTACGCGCTCTTGCAACGGCATTAGGCGCTCCTGATTTACTTGTTACTAAAGCACCTACTGCGGATTTAGAAAGCGATAGACCGGGCCTTACCGATGAAGAAGCATTAGGACTGAGCTATGAGCAAATAGATGACTTTTTAGAAGCTAAAGAGGTTTCAAAAGAGGTTGAGCAAAAGCTTATAGATATATACTTGCGCACACAACATAAGCGCCAAGCAATTCCGACTATTTACGACGATTTATAAGCTATAGCTAATAGCAACTAATGCCAATAGGCGTTAGTTGCTTTTTGATCTAGCCACAACTGTATTGCGTATAAATCGCCTAATAAACGCATTCAATATTATTAACTGCCCGCCATAGAGAATACTGCATTATATGACATCGCCTATTTTAATTACCGGCGCAGGCCAACGCATTGGCCTAGCACTTGCCAAGCATTATTTAGCCCAAGGGCAAAGCGTTATTATTACTTATCGCACTCGTCATCAGGCTGTTGATTTACTAGAGCAACAAGGTGCTGTGTGTATTTTTGCTGACTTTAGTAACGATACTGGCATTAGCACATTTATAAATACACTTAACACGCACACCAGTAGCTTGCGCGCTATTATTCATAATGCGTCTAGCTGGGACTGTGAAGCTAATAACCCAGACTTTGCCGCGCTGTTTGATAGCATGATGCGTATTCATGCAAAAACACCTTATTTAATTAATTTATTGTGCGCTGATTTATTACTTAATTATCAAGCAAGCCATAATGTACCAGCAGATATTATTCATCTCACTGATTATGTTGTAGAAACTGGCAGCCCTAAACATTTAGCTTACGCAGCAAGTAAAGCTGCTCTAGATAATCTCACAAAGTCATTTAGTGCTAAATATGCGCCTAATATAAAAGTAAATTCAGTAGCGCCATCATTAATCATTTTTAATGAACATGACGATGAAGCTTATCGTGCCAAAACACTTAAAAAATCATTAATGGGTATTGAGCCCGGTTGCCAAGAGATTATTAACAGTATTGATTTATTACTGCAAAGCCACTACATCACAGGCCGCGCTTTGCCCGTAGATGGCGGACGCCATTTAAAGTAGAACACACTAGACTGAGAAATTTATGCATGACGAATTAAAACAAAGTTATCAAAATATTATTACCGCTGTAGGCGAAGATGCTAATCGTGAAGGTTTATTAGACACGCCAAAACGCGCAGCAAAAGCGATGGAATACTTAACTAAAGGCTATCGTCAAACGCTTGATGAAATCACTAACAATGCGGTATTTACCTCTGACGCTGATGACATGGTACTGGTGCAAGATATAGAGCTTTACTCTATGTGTGAGCATCATTTATTGCCATTTATTGGTCGCTGCCATATTGCTTATATTCCAGATGGCAAAGTACTTGGTTTATCTAAGTTTGCGCGTATTGTTGATATGTTTGCTCGTCGCTTTCAAATTCAAGAGCAGCTTACTCATCAAATTGCCAAGGCAGTTGAAGAAGTTACTGGTGCTAAAGGCGTGGGGGTTATTGTTGAAGCTAAACACATGTGTATGATGATGCGCGGTGTAGAAAAGCAAAATTCAAGCATGCGTACCTCTGTAATGCTAGGTAACTTTAGAAGCGACTCTAAAACACGCAACGAGTTTTTACAGCTTATTAAGGGCTAATTATGGCTAACGCAATTATTAACGTAACTAACTTACGCTTGCGTACATTTATTGGCTTTAACCCTGATGAACGTGAAAAAAAGCAAGATGTAGTGATCAACTTAGAGATTCATTATCCTGCTGACGATGCGTGTAAAACGGATGAGGTAGAGCAAGCACTTAACTATAAAGTGATCACCAAAGAGGTGATTAACTTAGTAGAGCAAGGGCACTTTTTACTACTAGAAAAACTCGTTGCGGAAATACTTGCTGTTTGTCACAAACACCCAAGCGTGCATTACGCCAAAGCACGCGTGGATAAGCCACATGCGCTGCGTTTTGCCGATTCGGTATCACTCACGCTTGATTGGGTTAAATAGCTTAAGTTATTTTATCAATACCTATGGCAAGGGCAATAACCGCTAAATAGCGTGCGCCTTTGCCAAGTGTTACTAGTAATAAAAACACACTAAAACGTACTTTAAATATGCCTCCAATCACGGTGAGCGGGTCCCCCACAATGGGTAGCCATGCAAACAACAAACTATACACACCGTATTTATTAAACTGATCTTGCGCCTTTTCAAGCCCCTTGGCCGATACCGGAAACCACTTTTTATTTTTAAAGCGTAATACTTGCGTACCCAACCAATAATTCACACAACTGCCCAATACATTACCAAGCGTAGCTGCACACCATAAAAGCCAAATGTTTGCTTTTGCTTGGGTAATCATCGTTATTAAAACGACTTCTGAGGAGCTTGGTAATAAAGTGGCCGATATAAACGCACTAATAAACAAAGTTAAATAAAGCATAATGCCCTTAGGCTAAACGTAAAAACCCAGCTTATAGCTGGGTTCGCAGGATAATAGCTAACGCTTTATTTTATCAAGTTTAAGCTAAACGGATAGTTAAACTCCCGACCTTCGTTGGCTTTAATACTTGCTAAAACAACCATTATAAAAGAAAAGATAGCCACTAAAGGTAGTAAAACTAAGCCTATTACGGCAAAGACTAGTAAAAAACATACAAAGTAAGCTATAGCCATAGTGATTTGAAAATTAAGCGATTTTTTACCATGTATGTCTACTATTGGCATTTCATCTTTTTTAATTAGCCATATTACTAATGGCCCAAGTATAGAGCCAAACGGGATCACAAACCCCGCTACGGCGCTTAAATGACAGAGCATAGCCCATGTCCTATCATCTTTATTGATTGGTTCAACCTGTTGATTTTCTTGCATTACGCTCTCCTTTTTATTTTATCTATACTGCCTTTTTATTCGCTATGTGTCTACAAATTAGCCTATATAAGGCTAAATATCACAACGCAAAGCGCTGTGATAAAAAAGTGATAACTTCGTGAGAGTTTCTTGAGGTGGTTATTTAATACTTAACCTGAATCATCACTTACAGGAAATAACAATGAAAGCTTCAGCATTTACAATTGCAACTCTTCTAGCAGTAGCTAGCCAATCAACTATGGCAGCAGAGCTAGACGTTAAAATTACAAACCTTACAAAAGGCCTTTACTTTACGCCGGTACTAATTACAGCGCACGACAGCGAAGACAAATTATTCGAAGTAGCGACCGAAGCATCTTCTGCATTGCAAGCAATGGCTGAAGGCGGCGATATTTCAGCACTTGTTACTCAGGCATCAGCATCAAGTAGCGATATTGCAGAAAACCCAGCAGCTGGCTTATTAGCCCCTGCAGCGTCAGCAACAGCAGAATTAACAACGACCGATGGCAACGAATACCTATCTGTAACCGCTATGCTACTTCCAACGAACGATGGCTTTGTAGGTCTTGATAGCTGGAAAGTTCCTACTGAAGCAGGTACTTATACTGTTTACCTAAATGGCTATGATGCAGGTACAGAAGCAAATAACGAGCTTGTTGTAGAAGGCTCTGGCGCACCGGGTGTTTTAGGTATTCCAGCAGCACCAGGTGCTGATGCAGGTACTGCGGGTACAGGTGTAACAATGGGCGATACAAATATGATGGTGCACATTCACCCTGGTAGTTTAGGCGATGACGACCTAGAAGGTGGTAATAGTGATTTAAGTAACACTGTACACAGATGGTTAAACCCAGTTGCAAAATTAACTGTGACGGTTAAATAGGAGAGTTAATTATGTCATCTCTTTCTAATTTCAAAAAAAGTGCGCTTGTTTTAATGTTAGCCGGCTCATTAGCTGCGTGTGGCGATAACGATAATAACGACCCTATTGAAGATCAAGAACCTGTCGTTGTTGTTGAGCCAGAACCAGTAGTTTATGAGTTTACTATTACCTTTAGTAACCTAACAGCCGGCCAGCCTCTATCGCCATTATCTGTTATTGCGTTTGATGATACCGCGCCATGGCAATTTGGTGAGTCGGCTTCTGTCGGTTTAGAAATGATTGCAGAAAGCGGCGCTAATGAAGAGTACCTTAGCGACGAAAATGCACTTGCTGCAGTATCAGCTGAAGGCGGCATTGGTCCTGGAGAAACAACCTCTGTAACTATCTCTGTAAATGCACAAGATGTTCTTAATTTATCTTTTGCTGCAATGCTTGGGAATACAAATGACGCTTTTACCGGTCTTAGTTCTGTAGATGTATCAGCATTGGAAGTAGGCAGTTCAATATCAAGAACAACCGCTGCTTACGATGCAGGTACGGAAGCAAATACAGAAACGGCTGACACTGTGCCTGGTCCCGCCGCTGGCGGCGAAGGATTTAACGAAATACGCGACGATATTGCCGATATGATTACAATGCATCCAGGTATTGTGTCTAATCAAGATGGCTTATCAACCTCAGCACTTGGTGCTGAACTGAAGTTTGATAACCCAGTATCAAAAATCGTGATCACTCGTACACAGTAAAACAGCTTGTAATGGGGAAGTGAGGCGACACGGACGTCCCTTTTTTACGAGGTTAACTATGCGGCACGAAAAAATACTGGTAGTAGAAGACGACAGAGAAATAGGACAATTAATAACCACTCAACTTGCTTCGTTAAATTTACATGTTGATCATGTTGTAAGCGCTGAGCTCGCACTTAAAAAAATAGCAAAACAACCATACGGGCTTATTTTACTGGATATAAACCTGCCACAAATGGATGGCTTGAGCCTATGCCGTAAAATTAAAGAGCACTACCCTACCATCTCCGTTATTTTACTTACCGCACTGAGTAGCGATATGGACCGTGTAATTGGTCTTGAAATGGGCGCTGATGACTATATTTGCAAACCCTTTTTTGCTCGCGAATTACAAGCCCGCGTTAAAACACAATTACGCCACCGCTCACAGCTTCTAGCGATTCAAAATAACGAAAATGACCCCACACACAATGAGCAAACACTAAACGTAGGATCGCTGAATATTGAATTTAGCTCACACCAAGTTTATTTGGACGAACAAGCCCTCAACCTAACCGCCACTGAATTTGATTTACTTGTGTATTTTGCTAGACATCCAAACCATGTTTTTAGCCGTCAGCAACTGCTCGATAAAGTGTGGGGGTATCAACACAGCGGATACGAGCACACCGTTAACTCACATATAAATAGGCTACGCGCAAAGCTTGAGCAACATCACCAAGCACCCATTATCGAAACAGTTTGGGGGGTTGGCTACAAACTCAACCCAAGCCAACTCACTTAAGAGCTTTAATAATGAAACTATCTTTGTATAAAAAATTAGCAGTGTCGTTAGTTGTTATATTTTGCTTTATTTGCGCATTAGTTTACAGCTGGAGCAAACAACTGGAACTCACCTCAAAACATCATGCTGAGCAAAATTTACATTTGGCGCTTGCCGAGCACTTAGTACAAGATAATCCACTAATAAAAGAAGGGGTGTACGACTACAAAGCACTCGAAAACCTTTTTCATACCTTAATGCTATTAGGCCCCGCATTTGAATTTTATTTTGTAGATGAAAACGGAAAAATATTAACCTACTCTGCAAAACCCGGAAAAGTAAAACGAAGCCATATTAATTTAGACCCACTAAAACAGCTTATAACTAATCCTAAAAGCGCTCCGGTTTATGGCGACGATCCGCGTAACACTCAAGGTAAAAAAATATTTTCTGTTGCACCGGTTTATAATCAGCAGTCCCTGCAAGGTTATTTATATGTGATTATTGGAGGTGAGGCATACGATACATCTTTAAATACAATTAAAAACAACGACCAACTTTGGCTTACCGCACTGTGGCTTGGGGCTGCCTTAGTTTGTTTATTAATTGCCATGCTAATTTTACTGCGCTTTTTTACTAACCCGATTCAGCGATTAGCCCGTGATGTAAGTAATATTGAAGCGGCTAATTACAGTATTACCGATACAAAGCTCAGTAACTATTCAACCCAAAAAAGCAACGAAGTGCACAGTTTAGGCCGAAGCATTCAAGCTATGGTCAGCCGTATTGACGAGCAATTTAAAGCACTTGAGCAAAGCGATAAACAGCGTAAAGAGCTACTTACCCATTTATCGCACGACTTACGTACGCCTCTTGCCTCTTTGCAGGGATTTTTAGAGGTGCTTAATCAGTCAGGCGCACAGTTAAGCGCTAAAGAACAACGAGAGTACTTGCATGTTTCACTTAATAACTGCGATCAACTTAAACAGCTTATTGAGCAAATTTTTGAGCTTGCTCATTTAGAAAACGGCGAAATAAGTATACACAAAGAAACCTTTAATTTAGGTGAGCTTATTTACGATTGCATTGCTAAGTTTTCTCTTACCGCTGAGAAAAAAGGCCTTAACTTAACAGTAGAGCCGGCAATTTGCGATTTTCCTGTTGTAGCCGATATTGCAAAACTTGAGCGTGTATTGAGTAATTTAATTGATAATGCAATAAGGCACACACCTAAAGGCGGCAGTATAGCTGTACACGTTAAGCGCATTGATCAGAAGCAATTATTTGTGCAGGTTTCTGATACTGGTGTGGGGATTAAGCATGATGAGCTAAACGCTATTTTTAATCCGCATTATCAGGCTTCAAACTCAAATAACGAAGGGCGACAACAGGGTGGCTTAGGGCTGGCTATTTGTAAGGGCCTATTAAAACTTATGGACAGCGAAATCAATGTACAAAGTGAGCTGGGCAAAGGCACTATGTTTAGCTTTAACTTGCCACAAAAAATAAAGGTATAGCCGTTGGCTATACCTTTAAACATTACTTAATTTTATTGTAATTAGGGCGGGTCACCTAGTTTTTAATACCCGCTAAATCAAGAATAAAGGCATAATTAAACGCGGTATCTTCTAAGCGCTTAAAGCGACCTGATGCGCCGCCGTGCCCTGCTTCCATATCTATTTTAAACAGTAGCTTATTACCATCTGTTTTGTAATCACGCAGCTTAGCAACCCATTTAGCAGGCTCAAAGTATTGAACTTGTGAGTCATGCAAACCGGTTGTCACTAACATATTTGGATATGCTTGCTTAGATACTTGGTCGTATGGCGAGTACGAAAGCATATAGTCATAGTACTCTTTTTCATTTGGGTTACCCCACTCGCCATACTCATTGGTGGTAAGCGGAATACTGGCATCAAGCATGGTGGTAACTACATCAACAAACGGTACTGCTGCTACCATGCCTTTATAAAGCTCAGGCGCTTGGTTTGCTACCGCGCCCATTAATAAACCACCAGCACTGCCACCATAAGCAAATATTTCATCTTTAGCGCCATAGCCTTGTGCCATTAATGATTTAGTTACATCAACAAAGTCATTAAAGGTATTCTTTTTAGTTAGTAATTTACCATCTTCATACCAAGGACGACCTAACATTTGCGAGCCGCGTACATGGGCAATAGCATATACAAAACCACGGTCTAGCAAACTTAAACGCGAGCTAGAAAAAGTAGGATCCATGGTGGCGCCATACGAGCCATAGCCGTATTGTAGTAATGGGTTTGTGCCATCCTTTTTAAATGCATCTTTACGATAAACTAAACTTACCGGTACTTTTATACCGTCGCGCGCTTCTACAAAAATACGCTCAGACGCATAATTATCAGCATCAAAGTCGCCTAATACAGCCTGCTGCTTCAATAATGTTTTTTCGCCAGTGGCTAAGTTAACATCGTATGATGAGCCCGGTGTCGTCATACTAGTGTAATACACACGCAGTGTATCGCTGTCTAATTCGTTATTACCATATGCGTTAATTGTATACGCACTGTCGTTAAAGCTTAGTGGTAACTCTTTGCCTGATGTTAAATTACGCGCAATAAGTGTTGATTGGCCCATTTCGCGCTGTTGGTATACTAAGTAGTCGTCAAATAACTCTACACCCTCAAGTTTAATACCCTCGCGCGCAGGGATCACACTTTGCCAATTCGCTTTATCACCAGCTTTATCGATATCTACTTTCATAAGCTGAAAGTTAACGGCATTTAAATTAGTAACAATGTAATAAGTATCACCTAGTTTAGATATGTTGTATTCAAGGTTGCCTTCACGCTCAATAAAACGCTTTGGCTTGGCGTTTACATCGTTTGCACTTATCACTGATAAACCCGATGCATCAGTGCTGCTATGCCAAATATAAATTTCTGAGCCATCTTTGCTTTTGCTCATACCGGTGTAATAGCTTGTGTCTGTTTCTTCGTATACAAGCTCGTCATCACTTTGTGGTTTACCAAGCGTATGTCGATAAACTTGATAACCGAGTAAAGTTTGCGCGTCTTTTTTGATGTAATACACAGTTTTATTATCGTTCGCCCACACAACATTACCGCTAGTGCCTTCAAGCGTGTCTTCTAATAATTTACCGGTGCTTAAATCTTTAATTTTTATGTTGTAAATACGGCGACTCACCGTATCTTCACCATAAGCCATTAAGTTGTCATTAGGGCTTACATTTAAACCACTAACCGCAAAGTAGTCATGACCTTTAGCTAATTCGTTTACGTCTAAAATAACTTGCTGATCGGTCCCTGCAAAATCGCTACTACGTAAGTAAGTAGTATATTCATTATCGCCGCGAGTTTGTGACGAGTAATAGTACTGGCCGTCTTTTACTGGAACAGAATCATCATCTTTTTGGATTCGCCCTTTAAGCTCTTCAAACAAACTACTTTGCAGTGTTTTAGTATGTGCAAGCATGGTATCTGTGTAGATATTTTCAGCCTCAAGGTAACTAATAACTTCTGGCGCTTTGCGCTCGTCATCACGTAGCCAGTAGTAGTCATCAATACGCGTGTCGCCATGAATAGTCATTTCGTGAGGTACTTTTTTAGCGATAGGTGCAACTGCGCTAACTTTTTTTTCCACTTGCTGTGTTTGCACAGTGTTTGTATTTGAAGTGTCGGTAGATGTACTTTGTGGAGCCTTATTACAACCAGCTAAAACAGCTAGTGATAATGCGGCTAGTGTGAATGAAGAACGGAACATTTGTAAATCTCAGTCGTTGTTATTATTGGTAATATTAAATATACCTAATAATAAAGCGCGGTGTGATTTAGTTTGTGAAGCTATGTAAAAAGGGAGCCGAAGCTCCCTTTAAAATAACTAGGTAGTTATAAAATTACTTTTGTTTACGACGACGCATAAATGCAAACGGCGCTACTAGCAATGTAAGCCAAGCTAGTGAACCAGACGAACTCTTTTTCACTGTTTCAGGTGTAACAGTTGCTATTGGTTCAACAGCTTTAGTAATGCTTACTGAAACCGTTGCTGGTGCAGACACATTACCGCGCACATCGATTGCCACAACTTGAATTTCAGCTGTTGAATCACCTGCTAATAGTTCAGAGTTAATTACAACTACTTGTCCATCAGCATCGATACCTAAACCTTGATGAGTATTTGATTGCACATAGTACTCTGATACATCTAAGTCTAAATCTGATTCAGTAATTGTAAGCGCGCCAACAACTGTACCGTTAGCAGCATCTTCAACAACACTGAACTCGCCACCAACTAACATTGGAGCTTCGATTGCAGGAACATCAAGCTCAGAAGCTGACATTACTTTGATAATATCTAGGCCTGAATCTTGCGATAATGCAAATGGGCCACTAGCTTCAACAATTGCTTTCTCACCTGGTTTAAGTGACGTAACTTCTTCACCTGTTTCCATAGAGGTAAGCGTTACACTTGGAGACGCACCAAACGTAGTAGAACCTTCAATGCTATCTGTCTGAGTGAATATACCAGTGTAATATGATGGGTAACCCACAGATGCTTTAAAGTTCATGTTTGCGCCAAGTAATGAACCATCAATATTTAATAGTTCACTACATGTTGAGAAAGTAATAGTGTCTTCGCCAGCAGAATGATAAAGCGGAGTAACCCATGCTAAAGCATCGTTACCTGCGCCATCAGTCGCACCAATTACTGTACGGCTACGTCCTGGGAATGCAGTATCACGACCACGGTCGTTGTAATTTTGCATTAGGTGATCGTAAACACCGTCATTATCGGTATCAATTTCTAGTCTGTAACCCGCTTGGAATACATGTGTTAATGGGTCACGCAATTGAATAGACGACGTTACAAAAATACCTGAATCACAAGAACTGTCTGCAAACGCAGAGAAAGTAGTTGCTAAAATATTAAACTCAGCTTCTTCTTGTGTTTTTTCAGTTCCCATTGCAACAATACTTTCTGCAAATGGTGTTAATTCTGTTTGGCCGCTATTTTCAACAATTAGCGCCATTTCATTATCAATAATTTGAGATGAAACATCTAAGCCTGTAGCAGCTTTAGGCATTGCATGATACACAACGTGCAAGTCGTGATCTGTATCAGTGCTTGCATCATTAAAGACTAATGCACCATCAAACTCTACAGAAGTAAGTGCTGCACTTCTTGCTGCAATGTCGTCTGCACTAAATGGGTTTTCTAATTCCCATACTGGTAGTTTTGTTGGATCAACAGTTAACGTCACATCAAAGTTAACTGACTGGCCTGCAGGAATTGTTACCGACTCAGGGAATTCCCAACTAATTGCCCCCGTATCTTCATCATTTTGGTAGCGAGCTTCCGTGCGTAACGCGTAAGTTTTCGCTTCTGATGAAAAGTTTTTAACTGTTACTGTTTTAGTTAATGAACCAGTTTCAGCCATTGAAATAAGACCAAACGAAAGCGCAGCTTGTTTAGTTTCAAAATCAGTATTATTTACCCAAGCAGCAACGGGTAGGTTTACAGCTTTAGTCACATCAACCAAACCTGCACCAATCATACTAATTGGAGCCAGTTCTGAATCTGGATTAACCGCTAGTGGTTCATTAGTAACATTTAAGTCTGCAGCATTCATTATTGTTGCTTTAATTTCAAATGCATTACGCTCAGGGTGAGCTTCACGAACCATAGCTACTGCGCCGGCTGTAATTGGGCCAGAGAAAGAAGTTCCACTTACAGGTGCTAGCTGATCTTGCGTGCCTGCAGCAGCTACCAAGATACTTGTACCAGGTGCTGTAATCTCTGGTTTTAATAAACCATCCATTGAAGGGCCACGAGAAGAGAACGTCGCTACCGCACCTGCAGTAGTTTTAATTTTAACATCAATATCAAATGTAACTGTATCACCAGCTGCTAATTGCGCCTTTAAAGCTGCACCCGCGGCAAAGTTAATACCTACATTTTTTATTGTTACAGCAGCATCACTACCGCCCATTGGCGCTGGCGTACCATCGTCTACATTATTTGCAATAAATACAAATTCAGCACCTTTTTCTTGTGCGTTTAGTACTTTGGCTGTAAATGCACATGCACCACGATCAATTAATACCGCTTTGCCTGTAAAATCAACATCATCAGCAAAGTCATTACAACCATCTTGGTTTGCGTCTGGGTATACTAAATCAATATCAGCACCAGAGATTGCAAAGTCAACTTGCGGACCAAAGCCAGACGCTTGAATACTTCCTTCAACGCCTGCAACAGTACCAGTAGCTACACCCACTTCGGTTGTTGGATGAGTCATAGCACCTACTGATAATGCATTTGGTGTAGTACTTGGACCACCAATACGGAATGGATGATCACCATCATTACCAGCTGAAATAACCATATTCACGCCTAAATCAACAGCTCGTTGAATAAGGTATTGTGCACCGCCACCTGTGTAAGTATCACCATACTCACCGCCTAGTGACATATTCATAACGTCTACGCGGTCTGAAATGTCGCCATCACCGTTAGGATCCATTGCAGCTTCAAGCGCTGCGGCTTGTGCGGCACTAGGACAGCCACCACCACATACAGAGTAAACATATAACTCAACATCTGGTGCGATACCATTTACCGAGTTTGAAGACGATGTACCATGATTTGTTGGATCACCTGTTGCAGATGAGTTTGCAGGATCGTTTTCAATAGGGTCAGCATCTTCATTAATAAAATCATAACCGCCTTGGACAATACCTTGCGGCCAGCTAACTTCAGTAGGATCAGCTTGAGCTGCTAAATATGCATCAACAGTGCCTTCACCACCAAATGCTTTGTGAGTATAATCAATACCAGTATCTAAAACAGCAACGCGCTGCCCCTTACCCGTTACAACACCATCAATAACTAAAGGTTTAGCATTAATGTAATCAGACGAGTCTGAAACATGCAGCTGGTAATCAAACATTGGTAAAACTTTCTCTACACGTGCATCTTTTGCTATTTCAGCTAAAGCTTCTGGTGTTGCTTGTACTATTAGCGTTGGTGCTAATATTTTTGTTTTACCTATTACTTTTGCATCGAAGTCTAGGCTATTAAGCTCGCTCGTCATAGTATCTTGTAGCTGCTCAACATTCGCTATAATTTCACGACTATTTGCTACTTGATAAGTCCCTGCAGCAACAGCATCAACAGATGTAGTTGCTCGTAGTACAATCATATGTGCTGATGGTTGTTTTTGATCAGATGCTAATTCTTTTACTTGTTCTGCAGCTTGAGGTGAGATCGTTGCTTTAGGCAAAGTTGCTGCGTTAACAAACGTGGCAAGAAATGCGCTTGAGACTGCTGTGGCAATAGCAGTTTTTTTTATTATATTGTTAGCCATTAGTTCCCCTTGGGTAGGTTATGTATTATTGTATTTGTAATAATCAGAATGATTAAATTATGCTAGTGAATATAAAACTTTCAGTGCAGGCCAAGCAACACCTTGGTTACAAACATATGACTGCAAATAAGTAAAAACAACAAATTACACAATAAACCAATGATTTTAAAGAACTAAAAAACCTCCTGCATTTGTGAACTAATGTAAACCAAACCCTAAATTCTCTGGAAAATTAATGAGCAATGACGTAATCAACATTTTAACTATGGCTAAAGTAATACAAACAGCTGTAGCTCCTGTATTTTTAATAACCGGAATTGCAGCCACTTTAGGGGTTCTATCTAATCGTTTGGCACGTATAACAGATCGTGCACGCCAGCTTGAGCGCAAACTAAAAATTAGTATTGATGAGGACTTTAATAAGTCTCTCGCCACTGAGCTACGTGCGCTGTTAAAACGCTCACGTTGTATCCATATTGCTTTTAGTTTAAGTGTATTAAGTGCTCTACTGGTTTGTGCCGTAGTAATGCTATTATTTCTATCACATATTCAGTCGATTAATTTAGGTGTCACGATTGCTAGCTGTTTTGTAGCAGCAATGGCATTACTAATATGCGCTTTTATGTCGCTACTTGGAGAAGTATTTTTGGCAACCCGTAGTATGCGCCGAGGGATGATATTTGCCGATATAGACATAAACGATTAACTTTTAGTTAATTTTGTCTTATTAGCTTGAATAAAAGCAGTAGCTAAGATACAAAAGCAATAGTCGAGACATAATTAACAGGGATTCCAATGATTAAATTAAAACAAGTTTTAGCAGGGGTTGCTTTAGCAACTTGCACACTTAGCGTATCAGCAAACTCAGCTTTTAAAGAGCCAAGCGATGCAATTGAATACCGCCAAGCTGCTTTTTCAATGATCTCAGTGCAAATTGGTGACATGGGCGCCATGCTAAAAGGCAAAGTGCCGTTTGATGCAGAGCAATTTAAAATGCGCGCTAATAACGCAGCCGCTCTTTCTAAAATGCCTTGGGAAGCGTTTTACGAAGGCACAGATAAAGGCGATACAGCAGCACTAGCAGCAGTTTGGTCTGAAAAGGCAACTTTTGTTGAAAAAGCCAACGCCTTTGCTGCAAATGCAGATAAGCTAGCAGTAGCAGCTCAAACAGGCGACAAAGCGGTAATAGGTAAAGCTTTTGGCGCATGGGCTAAAGGTTGTAAAGATTGTCATAAACAATTTAAAGATTAATTTTACTGCAGCGTTAAACTGCATTAAAAAAAGATAATAAAAAAGCACTGAACGGTTAACCATTCAGTGCTTTTTTTATGCTTTATATTTATACCAATTCGCTTAATTAAGTGATCTATTTTGAGGCTGAAAAAACGTGTTGATAGCTAGGTAAAAAACTCGCTATTAAGTTATTCTCGGCAATTGCTCCTGCATTGCTCTACCTTCTGCATCCATGCAGTCGTAAATG
>NZ_PNCW01000560.1:0-316 GCF_005886985.1 Pseudoalteromonas sp. S3178
ACAAGCAAACAAAAACGAAGATATTCAACGTAACATTTTAGCCGTTGCTGGCTACGATAAAGTTAAAAACGTATCTGAAGTTTTTAACCAAAATATCGAATCACGTGTTGTTAGTCTTAAAACAGGTGAGTTTGTAGAAGACGTTAAAGCGGAAACTTTTGACTTTGAAGCGACTAAGTTTGATGCCAAACGTAGCTACAAGCTTTCAAAAGCAGAAGACAAAGCGGGTATTCAACGTATCACAAATAACTCTCCAGTTTATTTTGCAAAAGATGACCAAGGTAAAGTATCTACTATCATTCTACCAATCCAAGGT
>NZ_PNCW01000561.1:0-246 GCF_005886985.1 Pseudoalteromonas sp. S3178
AGCGGCAAAATATCTTTAGTGGGCTTTTGTACGTTTGGGCCAACCAACAAATAATATCTGCTCAGATGCAATGAGCCTGTGCCTTGGTCGATACGCTCAACACAATCTAAAATTTCGTCATCAACATAGGGCGCAAAGTGATGAATAAGGTTTTCTTTTAAATCGGGGTCAAGTTGCTTAAACTTCAGTTTGTCTTCGCGAAAACGTAGCGGTTTAATGCTGAGGTCGATTTCCTTAGCAAGTGTA
>NZ_PNCW01000562.1:0-325 GCF_005886985.1 Pseudoalteromonas sp. S3178
GTACCGCCTCAAAAACAAAGCTCGGCGCACGGAGTTGCTATCAATTGCCAATTACTTGCTCTCCTTTTGTGTTCGGACTGAGGCAACCTAAAGTGTATTTGCCGGTGGAATTTGACACGCTACCAAAAGCCGAGCAGCAAGCACTTATTCTGCATGAGTTAACCCACATAGATAAGGGCGACCATATTGCTGTTGTAATTTGGCGAATACTCGCGACGCTTGCTTGGTTTAATCCGTTTATTGCAAAAATGGAACAGGGCTTTATTCGAGCGATGGAATATCGCTGTGATGAGGTGACGATAGCGAAGCACAGCCTTGAGCCTTT
>NZ_PNCW01000563.1:0-469 GCF_005886985.1 Pseudoalteromonas sp. S3178
TCTACAAAAGCATGATTGAACTAATGTCGATCCCTTACTGCTGTACCCCAGTCCCAGATTAATTAACCAAAACTAGGGCCTGTTGATCTTTCAAGTTTGTTTTTGCCGCAGTTTGATTGGTATTTATTCAAGGCAGAGCCTGCGTAGCATAGTTATTCTATGTGAGTCAGGCGAGAACACAGAAGAAATGCTAATCAAGCGCTGCCCTTTGGGTTCACCTGAGTGCGCTTTGTTCATTGTTGCTCAACTTTTGCCTAGATTACTAGGCGGCAAGTCGAGCGTCGCGACCAAAACACACTCAGAGGAACAAAAATCAAACCGCAAAGGTCAATAGGCCCTAATAAAGGGCTAATTATCAGCACACTGCCCAGTGCTCATTAGTTCACTCAAGCCCGCTACAAGCGGGCTTTTCTCAGGAAGTTATTTATGAACCAGAGTGTCTTTTATACATTTTTGCAAAGCAGTTTAT
>NZ_PNCW01000564.1:0-261 GCF_005886985.1 Pseudoalteromonas sp. S3178
GTTAATCGCGCATGGGGACACTTTAAAAAGGAGCTGGGAGAATCTGTAGAGATATTGCCAGCGTCACAGCGATATGGTGATGAGTGGTACTGCGGCACAGCAGATGCAGTTTTCCAGAATATGGATATTATTCGTCATGAGCTTCCCAAATACGTTATGATCTTATCGGGTGATCATGTCTACAGAATGGATTACGGTGGCTTACTTGCAAAGCACGTTGAGACAGGTGCTGATATGACCGTATGTTGTATTGAAGTGCCC
>NZ_PNCW01000565.1:0-282 GCF_005886985.1 Pseudoalteromonas sp. S3178
TGTCGACTACTTAGCCGATTTAAAAGAGCAAGACCCCGCGGCATACGAACAAGAAACGGCATTTATTCTTCCCCATTTTAATCGCCTGTTAATCGCCGAAGGCATGATGTATCTTGCCGGTGAAATGGGACTTGTGGCACAAAGTGATGACTTAGGAAAAACATGGCAAAAATTTGAGCCTTTTTATCGTGGCTCATTTTTTGCTGTTGATCAAACATCAGATAACCAACTTATTGTTGCAGGCCTTAGGGGCAACGCATTTATTGGCAATGCACAGCAAGT
>NZ_PNCW01000566.1:0-343 GCF_005886985.1 Pseudoalteromonas sp. S3178
TACTGCTTTTAATTCCTTAACTCAGCTTGAGTTCGAAAATGGCATTCCAAGAAATCCCTTTATAAATGCAGGTGCCATTGTAACTTGTGATGCGCTGTACTCTCGTTTATCTGCTCCAATTCATACGATGCTAGAAAGCTATAGAGCGATGTCTGGTAATGATAAGCTGTGTATTAATAAGGTTGTGGCGCAGTCTGAGTATGATCACAGGTATAGAAATGCAGCGATGGCTTATTTGATGAAGTCATTTGGCAATTTTAATAATGAAGTCGAGGATGTGTTGTGGTCATATTTCAATTTTTGTGCAATAGAAATGAATACCACTGAGTTGGCGAAGTCATTT
>NZ_PNCW01000567.1:0-432 GCF_005886985.1 Pseudoalteromonas sp. S3178
TGGTCATTTTATTAATTGCGGCGGCTGGCTTTACGTTCACTAAAATTGGTACCGAGTTTGTCACAGAACTTGAAGAAGGCACCATCAACTTAAGGGTAACGCTGGCACCTTCCGCCAGTCTTGAAACCGCGCTTAATGTTGCGCCTGAGCTGGAAAAAATGCTGCTCACTTTTCCTGAAGTAAACTACGCGCTGAGCAGAATTGGTCGAGCGGAGATCGGTGGTGATCCTGAACCGGTAAATAACATTGAAATCTATATTGGCCTTGCGCCAGTAGCACAGTGGCAAAGCGCAAATAATCGCTACGAATTACAAGCCTTGATGGAACAAAAGCTATCGACTTATCCTGGCTTACTGTTTAATTTTTCACAGCCTATTGCGACGCGTGTCGATGAATTACTCTCAGGCGTTAAGGCGCAATTGGCGATTAAGT
>NZ_PNCW01000568.1:0-290 GCF_005886985.1 Pseudoalteromonas sp. S3178
TGACGATTTAGCTAGCATTCGTACAACAGACATTATCCCAGTGGATTTAAATGCACTGCTGGTATTGCTTGAGTCGCAAATCGCACGTTGTTTTGAGAAATTAAACGAGCTAACGCAAGCTCGGTACTATGCCAATTTAGCGTCAAATCGCAGTGCACTGATACAGAAATATTGTTGGTGTGATGAAAAAGGCTGGTTTTTCGATGTGGATCTTAATGATTATGCGCGTACCACAGTTGAATCTCTAGCGGGCGTTGTGCCTATGTTTGCAGAGCTGGTTACACCCGAGC
>NZ_PNCW01000569.1:0-345 GCF_005886985.1 Pseudoalteromonas sp. S3178
TATACCTGCCAATATGTGGCTAGCTCAAACCTTGGAAAATATTTATGACTGAACACTTTCCATCAAAAATTGGTTTAAGTCAGCAATTCAGTTGCAGTTACCTGCCTGAGCAACAAGAACAATTACTCGTTATTTTAGACCAAAACTGTTACTCACCAGAGCATTTTGAAGGGTTATTAGAGCTTGGCTTTAGACGAAGTGGTGATCAAATCTATCGACCACATTGTCCCAAATGCAATGCATGTGAATCATTACGACTCCCAGTACAACAGTTTAATGCGTCAAAGTCGCAAAAACGAAAGTGGAATAAACTGTCAGATGAATTTCGCATCGAGATAAACCAAC
>NZ_PNCW01000057.1:0-23815 GCF_005886985.1 Pseudoalteromonas sp. S3178
AAACACCTCTTATTAGAAGTTACAATGTAACTCATTGGGTGTCTAGCAAACTGTGGGAAGTCCAATGAGTATTGCCTTAGCTTGTCGTACTTTCATGATAAGTGAAACATGCTATCGCTATACGCCAAAACTGTCTGATGAAAATAAGGAAGTTGCAGCATTGCTCTTGGATTTAATCCAATGTCAGTGTAATTGGGGATTTGGTTTATGTTTTTATACTTGCGCAATGTTAAAGGCTACACATTGAATCATAAGCGCGTTTGTCATTTTACCGTGAGCTTCAGTTGAATTTGCGAATAAAGCCTAGAAAATGCCTAATAAGGGAGAAGCCTGAACTATTGGCAGTACCTGATGGCATTAACGAATGTTGCTCAATGGATTTTATGCACGACACAGGCTCAATAATCAAGTTTCAATTTGACGAATAAATGGGAATGAGATTCGAGCTTTAAATATATCCATCGCTAGTTAACTAAACAGCCCTAACAATGCATTTCGACTATTTTTTTGCCCTAAGTCATTTATAGTCGTTAGTCCAACTAATTATTATAGTGAAAACGAGACGTAGTATTTATAACTATTAATGAGTTAAGGCTATCTAAATCAGAAAGTTCAGCTGAAAGTGAATAGCAAACGCCGCTCACCGGATAAATTACAAGTGTAGCGAGTAATTTATCCGGTAATCTCCCCATTTTTAGTGGAGTGACTCGTTAAGTGCTTTGCTGCAATAAGAGAGAGCTTTCACTAAGAAACTCGTCCACTTTTTCGGAAATACGCTCGCATCTATTTAGTTTCTCATCGATATCTTTATCAAGACTCTCTAATATGAATTTAGATTCTTGAGCCTTAATAGCACCTAGTATATCCATGTTATCAATTAAGTATGCGACCAATGACATTGCGATGGCGGTTAGCGAACCTATAATTACTGCTGTCGCAATAGGAGCAAATGGCGCAAGAAGTGGCACGCCTAGTATTAGTTTTTCAATAATCTCTTCAAGCGCTACACCTGCAACAACAACACCGCCAGCGGCAATTAGTCTCATTGCTTCATGCATTGTTTCGGTAAAACTCATATTAGTAGGGGGAAAAAGAATAAGTTTAAGTGCTTTTAACAGAGAAAATACACCTTCTCTAATCATCCTAACAAATCGTTTTGCTGTAGTTACAAACATATTTACAAGTGTTGTAATTAGATTTGATATGAAACCTGATATAAATCCATCGGAAAAACCTTCTATCGCTTCTTTCCATTTATCCGCAACGTTTCGGCCAATGCGAATTAAACGAGATTTTATGTCCTTATATAAGCTATCACCCTCAAGCCCATTAGTGTATGCGTCTTTTATTTCCAACATTGCATTTGAGAAAAACTCTACCAACAAACAACCAAATGCTTGCTGAACTCCCATTTTCATGCCTTCATTGGCACCTGTACTCAGAGTGGATTTAACAAACTTTTTGCTAGTATAATAATCTTTGTTGATTTTCGCGTCGTATTCATGTCTTGCATTTTCATCTATCTGGCGCATTCGATCCGCATCGACGGCATCATGCTCATGAAGCCTCTCAAGCTCTCGGCTTTCTTTGCTTGTAAGCTGCTGCTTTCTTGTGAGCTCTTCAATGCGCGCTTTCCGCTCAGGAGCTGTGCGCTCGAGTTTACTCAGGAACTCATTAGATGTTAGCGCCCCCTTTCCACTCTTATTATTGATGTGCTCAGATGTGGAGTTTAGATTAGACTCTGAATTTGCGGCACTCGGACCATCCACTTCAGCCAATATGCGACCAGCATCATTATGTACTTCATTTGCGGAAATGGTGTGGTCAAGTTGCCTATTTGAATTGCCATCAATCACATTGCCTGTATAGGAATCGCTAAGTGTCCCCTCGCTCTGTAACTTGGAGTCCTCTTTATTTTTGTTCTTATAGTCCTTGTGTCCATGATAATCACTAGAATTGTAATCGCCGCGCTCATCATAACGCTGCTTTTCCTCGGTGGTTGCATAGATCCCTTCTCGTGCATTATGGACTGTATCAACATTCCCACCAGTTTTGTCATAAGCACTTATTATTTTTCCAAGTCCAAATGGGCCTGCAATCGATGATATAACGCCGCGTTTCGTCTCATCTATAAGCTGCTCCAATTTATCTTTATGGAATGAGGCTTTAAGCTCAGAAAGCAAAGACTCTATCTCTGCGGAATTTGTCTGCAAAGATATGTTATTATCAGTTGAATAGTTAAGGATTTTTAGTCTGTTGTTATCCACACCCTTGTTAAGAAGTTTAACAACTTGATCTTGGTCAGTAACGCCACGAACAAACGGCAGAGACTGATTCTTCTTTATTATTTCTTTCCTTTTTTTGAAACGATCAATTCTGCTGCTCATTATTTATTAATCCTTGTCTTATGCTGCTTTAAGCTGGTTCCAAGCTTGAACAAAAACCTCTTCCTCTGGCTTTATACCATCTATTTCCATGACAAATCTGATTAATTCCTCATAGACATCTAAAGGCATACCTGAAGTTTTTGCCAGCAAAAATGCTTCTTCAACACTAGGTGGGTTATCATAAATGCTTTGAATTCTTTCTTTTACATCCGAAGGAATACTTTGAGCCATCATTCCCTTAACAAACTCACCAATCTCTTCCCTTTCATTGTCAGAAAAATCACCATCGCACGCTGCACAAGCAACTCCGACTGCCTCCATTGCAATAATGGATTTGAAATGTTCATCATGAGATTTAAGCTTCTCAAGTGCCTGAGAAAGCTTACTTGCAAGCTTTTCCATTTTGATTGCATACTCAGCTAACGCTTCAGCTCTTCCTTCCTCCTTTAGCTGTTTTTTCTCATTTTCTTCACTATCTGCCATAGCAGCGCCAACTACACCTCCCACTGTTCCTGCGCCCACGGCAGCAGCAACAGTTCCTGCCCCCGCTAGTGAAGCAATAACAGATGCCCCTCCCAATAATGAACCGCCTCCCGTAAAAGGCGCAGCAGCAACAGCACCAACACCAACCGCAGCACCAGCTAAAATTTTACCCCACATATAAATTTCCTTTTTAGATTTATTTAAAGCTTACGATTTTTAATTTAGGCAGCTAACATTCAATAGTGCGCAAATCACACATAATTTGTACCATGAAACTGCTGAGTTCTCTAATTACTACGTTTTATCAAATAAACCTACCTATTGCTAGCTAACAAAATATTTTTAGCTTAGTAGAGTTGATTTCCCTTTAATATGCGCAAATTGCTCATTTTCCTGAATATAGGGAAAGTTGTAGATTCTAAATATAAAAGCTACACCAAAAGGAAATATTCAATGCCCGCGGCTCGTTTAAAGCAGTCTTTTAAAGCAATTACGTTAACCCTCTTTGGGGTAGACATGTTCTACGATTGAATGTTCGTTTATGGCTGTAAGTTCACCTGCTTAAAGCCGCGACACAGTAATATATTGCATAGCTATTCAAGTTAATGCTCTATTTTGTTCGCGAAAAGTAAAGGTAGTCCTTAAAAAACCTTGGTAATGGCGTACAAGAAACTAGTCTAAATATATTAATAAGTACTGCTTAGTTAAAATTTTTGAAATTAGTTATTTGCCCAAGCTAGTTGATATATACCTCCATAAACTGACAATTTACAAATAAGTAAATAGCATGAGCTTTATGGCTATGTAGCTCAACTAGTTCTAAGCGAGTATTTTGGTTTTCTGGAATTGAGTTCCAAACTTTGTTAGAAATAGTAATTATCGAGTCCATAGAGGATTTCGGAAAAGAATATATGATTGAACGCTGTTTTGATTTTGCATCATATTTGAATCGCACTTTGTTTATAAAATTGTATGTACCTAGGAATTGGAGTGAGTTTCCTTGCTTTCTGACATCAAATACTATTGAACCAGTACCTTTACTATCTATTTGATAGTTAAATCCATTCATATCAAGATGCATTTTTTGGAGCCTAACTTTGAGTAAATCAAATTCCTTCTTACTTAGCTCTTTTGAGGTTTTTTGCTTAGCACCTCGTTTTTCTTTTCCAAAAATGAAATCCGAGATAATATCGAACATCCCGCGAGAATCGTGTTTACCAGCAGTAAAGGTATCATCCTCTATGACAAAATAAGGTTTATCAATTAGGCCTAATTTAGAAAGAGCGACTTCTCCGTAAACGCGATAATAATTACCGAGTCCGCTTTTGTAAGATGCACCTATATCAGAGTGCGCCCCTGGTAAAGCTATATGAATCATTCTTTCAGAAGTATATATTTCAGGGGAGGGACAGTGATTGACATCGAGCATTTGTAAGCTCCCAGGCATGGGCGGAAAATCGATATCAAAATCCCTAATAACAGGAAATAATCTTCTCAATTCATCTTTTGCAATGAAGTGTAATAAAAAATCTGTGGAAGGTGCTATTTCTAATTGCAGCTCATCCTCCACACTTGTTGCAACAGTATCATATAGTATTCCAATAGTACGGACTAACGGAGCCTCTTGTATATTTCTATCTAAATATAAACTTGTTTGAAACTTATTACCAACAGTGTTCATAAAGTGTCTGGCAATTGCAGCTCCGCGACTAAAACCAATTGTAATGACTCGAACTTCAGTATTTGAGCTGTGATCGATGCTTCTCTTTAAATATTTTTCGAAGTCTCTTAGTGCCTTCTTTGCTATACTTTTACAACTATAACATTGGGCTGAATCTAGCTTGCGTGGAAAGAAATTTTTTTGTGTACCTGGACCTTTGTAATATTGTCCGTTATAACCATGAGCTTTAGTAAGAAGGTTGAAGAGATGGGCAACAACTGTTTGTCTAGAATTACCGTCAATGTTATCCTTATCATTTCCGGTACCATCAAAGGCAATTACATAATATTTAATCTGTTTGTCATATGTTTCGGAAACCCAACGAGGAATTTGAAGGTATAATGCTGTATTTCTAACCTGTTTTCGCTCTTCAAAAGTTACGGGTAAAGGAGTGTCTCCTGAAAACATACTAGTGCAAGAAGGTAATGTTAATATAAATATAAGTAGGAGAAGTGATTTTCTCGTTAATAAGTGCATTTTTAATTAGACAATAAAGTTAAGATTAGGGCGCGAAAAACATAACAAGTATGCGCTATTATTACTACTTTATTCCAATTAAATTAACAGTATTACCTTTATGAATTCAGCTATCACCATATTGCTGCATATTTAGCACTACAAATTTCGCCTGCGTAGTGCCCTCAACATTTGTGCAAATGTCACTCTACCAAATTGAGTTCAGCTTTTTCGTAGACTTTTATGTATACGTAATTTTGGAGATTCGTTTGAAGCAGGAGTGAGATTAGACAGGAAGTTTGGTAACTACGATGGAAGAAGCGAGGATGTATTCGAATCAACAAAAGGCGGAGGTTTCATAATCATTGTTCTGTCTGCATTTTTTGGCTCATTCTTTGGGCTTCAATATGCGCTAATAAAAGCAACAGAGTTTTTATCTTAAATCTTAATTGACCTCCAAATTTCGCTTCTCGCTCTAAGCGACTTCTCACCTCTAGCTCTGCTCCATAACTCTATGTACAAATTAAAAACGGACTGCTTGAATTCACAGCGTTTAAATGCCGTTAAAGATATTTTAATGTTCATATTGAAATAACCATTCGGGTTACCTCGCTCTAGCTTTATATAAAATATAAAATATAAAATATAAAAGTTAAATTTTGATTGCAGATACCAAGCATTCCCGAAGTTTCTTCACTTGTAATTCAACCTTCTTATCTTCAAGCATTAATATATTCAACCGTCCTACCGTTTTGGATATTGCTGAGAAATGGTGGACATTGAAAACATCCGCTAGTGCCTGCAAATTTAACCCTGTTAAATCTTGGCATAACTTCATAGCAAACCAGCGTGGTAAGTTTTTTTCTTTTCGACCCTTTTTAACCATTAAGATATCATCAATTTCAACACTGAAGTATGTGGCAAGATAAACAATTACATCACCTGGTGAATGCTTTTTAGTAACAAACTTACTTTTGCTGTTAGATGTTGTAATGTAGTCCTTTATACTTTCAATAAAATCCTGACTGCCCAATACTGACGATAAAGGTTTAGTATTATAAAAATCACTTATTTCTTTAGTGTTTCCCAATCCGACAAATTGCTTATAAGCTGCATATTTAGACCTTTTACCTTGCAGCAAGAATATAAAGTCTCGAACGAGCCATTTGGGCATTTCTGCTTTTTTGATGAACGAATGATAGCTAGACCATTCATACTCAGCAAGGTCACATGCTAGCGGTGTGTTTGTTTCGATTGGGTTACGATGAATATAACGGCTCACATGCAATAAGTAGTTTTCAGCATCCACCAATACCGCGGTATACCTCCCTCTAAACAGTGCACCATCTGTATTATATTTTCGATTAAAGTATTGAGTATAAAGGGCCATTAATATGCTTCATGGCTCTGCCTAAATTAGCATCGGGAGTTTTTATTAGCAGATGGTAATGATTGGTCATTAAACAATATGCGTGCACCTCTATATTAAAACGATAGCTCGCTTTCTCAATACAAGATAAAAAATACTTAAAGTCCTTATCACTCAAAAAAGTACTTTCCCCCCCTCTCCCGCGATTCGTTACATGATGAAACGCATTCTCATATTCTATTCGCAGTGGCCTAGGCATAGCTATTTACTCAATAAGCAGAAAAATATAAGTCTAAATTATTGATGTCTGAAATCAAGGTTTGACCCCAGCAGGGGCGAGCTATATTTTCCCGCTATTCAACAGTTATATGATAATTTTTCACAAGAAAACTGTGTATATTTTGTGTATTTTTGTGAAAAAGCAGTGAAAACATAAAATGTACAATTAAGCCAAACAGCCCGTATTTACTGGTGTGTAGAGCTTGTGTATTTTGTAGAGTGTTATAGAGGGTTGTAGATGTGAAAAAACCGCTGAAAGCTACGTATTTAATAGCTTTCAGCGGTTTTAAAGTGGTGGAGCTGGGGGGATTTGAACCCCCGTCCGAAAAGCCTCGACCGTCGGTACTACATGTTTAGTATTGTCATTTAATTAACCTTTAAGTCCCGGACAAACACGGTAAGTAAAGGCGAGGCCGCTTGGTTTTAACGCTTCAACCCCGGCCAGGGTTTCCGTCGCGATCAGGTGTTAGGGTGACACTCCAAAATCTAGTCCACAAGAATACATAGAAGGAGCGCTAGCCAGCCTAAGCTGCTAGAGAGTAGTTATCGTCGTTTGCGATTACTTTAGATTGCGGCTTTTTTACGAGGCAAACCGCACCTCGACATGCACCTTGGGCTTCTTGAATTCCGTCGAATCCTAATCAGCCCCTGAATTAGTAAACTCATTCAGAGCGTGCAAGCAGTATAACTGAGTAAAGTACTGATACTCAAGGGCTAGCGTTGCTTTATTTTATTTATGTGTGTCGACTGCGCATTAAACACCCAACCTGATAGCTTTCAATAAATTTGCCATAAACATTTGCTTAACAAAACGTTTAACTTGTGCTCAAATAGGAAGTTAGGTTTTTTGCGTAAGCTAAAACTTTAGTTGTAATAAATAAAAAATAATAACAGGCATAATTTGTAGGGAATTAATAAATGTCGGTTTTTTCATTAGATAAAAATAATGGGTGTGTATCTTTACTAAAACACCCTATTGATAGTGGCTTCCCTGTTACAAGTACTCAACTAGTTGAGATGTTGGAGCAATCTGAATTTAGTGAATACGAAACAATTTCAGCTAATATCGGTAAACTTTTTGCGCCTACTAAAAACTATCAAGAAGTATCTCTTATTGTTGCTAAAGCAGTTGATGCATCAATTATTATTAATGTTGATGAAAAAAATATGGTTGCAGAGGCAACAATTACAACGGCAAAGGGAGGTGCATTATTTTCTATGGAAGGTGCACAAAAAGCACTTGCTAAAGCAGGTGTAAAAAAAGGTATTAGCCCTCGTGCGCTTGATACCTTTTTAGGCCAACAATTTGAGCAGCCTTCAGGCACTTCATATAGCGCTATTATTGCCCACGGCCGTAACCCTAAAGAAGGGAGCGATGCCAAGTTTGTGCGTTTATGCTCTACCGCTCAAGATAGAGTACTAAGCCCACAAGCGAAAGAAGGCGGCAAGGTTGATATGAAGAACCTTGGTGCAATTATCACAGTAAAACCTGGTACGCCATTAATGCAGCGCGTTGCCGCTACCCCTGGTGAAGATGGCTATACGGTTTTTGGCGACATAATTGCTGCAAAACCAGGTAAAGAGCATCAGTTACAGCCTTTTGAAGGCACTAAAATTGACCCAAAAAATCCAAATATGCTCATTGCAGATTGTAAAGGTGTACCCGTTGCTTTGCCCCGTGGTATGCGTGTTGATGATGTTTTATGCTTTGATAACGTTGATGTAAGCACCGGCCATGTTGACTTTGACGGCAGTGTGATTATAAGCGGTGATATTAAAGATGGTATGCATGTAAAAGCCAATGGCGATATTACTGTACTTGGCTTTGTTGAGTCGGGCACAGTTCAGAGCAATAGTGCCGTTACAATAATGCTGGGAGCTATTGGTCGTAAACGTGAAAACGATGACGATTTTACCTGCAATATAACGGCAACTCGTACTATTTCAATTGGCTACGCCCAATACTGCCATATAAAAACAGAACAAGATTTATTTATTGAACGCCAAGCACTTCACTGTAATTTAAGTGCAAGGCGATTAATACGCGTAGGTAAAGCTGGCAACCCTCGAGGGAAGATAATCGGTGGCAGTATTTTAGATGCCATGCGAATTGAAACGGGAGAGCTTGGAGCACCTGCGGGCACTAAAACACGTGTTTTTTTGGCGCAAAACTGGTTTGAATTACGTGAAAAGCAGTCGCAAATTACTGACTTTGAAAAGTTGCTTGCAACTAAAATAACAGCTTTGCAAAAGGCACGAGAGAAAGCGAGTAAAATGCCAGCGGCAGATCAACGCCAGCTTTTTTTAGACAAAATAATCATTAATGAACAGCAAATAAAAACGCGTTCTGCTCATGTTCAGCGCCAAAAATTATTGGTTAAAAGAAAAATCACACAATTGTTGGCAGCAAGTCGTTTAAAAGTAAATGAAATAATGCATCCAGGTGTGGAGCTCAAAATAGCAAAAGATTCAAAACAGTTTTCGCGTATTTACCCGCCCCATTTGGTTAAACTCACTGAGGGTAAAATTACTCAGTCGTTTTAGCTTCTTCGCCATCTGAAGTGCTATCTTGTGCGTCACTTTCTGGAAGTGGCGCAAGCGGCCAGCCACCTAATTGCTGCCACCTATTAACGATTAAACAATAAAGCTCTGCGGTGCGCTCTGTATCGTAAAGTGCTGAATGCGCTTGGCTATTATCAAATTCAATTCCTGCGGCCCTACAAGCTTTAGCAAGAACTGTTTGCCCAAGCGCTAAGCCTGCTAGTGAGGTTGTATCAAAGCTTACAAATGGGTGAAACGGCGTACGTTTAATATTATTACGCTCAATGGCTGCATTTAAAAAGCCATGATCGAATGCAGCATTATGTGCTACAACAACCGAGCGCTGGCACCCGGCAGCCTTTTGAGCTTTGCGAACCACTTTACAAATTTCTTTAATTGCTTCTTCTTCTGGTACTGCGCCTCGCAGCGGGCTAAAAGGGTCAATTCCGTTAAAGTCGATAGCGGCTTGCTCTATATTCGCGCCTTCAAAAGGCTGCACATGAAAATGCACGGTATGATCTATGCTGAGCAACCCTTCGTCATCCATTTTTAATACAGACACTGCTATTTCTAACAGGGCATCTGTTTGCTTGTTAAAACCTGCGGTTTCAACATCAATTACAACAGGAAAAAATCCACGAAAGCGTTTTGCGAAAAGTGTTTGCTCAGTATTTGCCATAGTCTTCTTGGTTTATGGGTGTAAGCTGACTATTATGTCAAAATTGATGCCCTCTAGGCTAGGGGGTTCAAGGATTTATTGCTTTATAATTGTAGGCACATAACTTGCTTTACCTAAGCTGTTAAGTTTGTTTGCTAGAAACTCACCTTTTAAGCAGTTAATTTGCCAAACTTTTGGCATACCAGAGTTGGAGAACGTCCATGAAGTGTAAGTTGTTATTTATTAGCCTTAGCGTAAGTGCTCTAGTGAGCGCTGCTCATTCGCACGCAGCTATGCGCCAATATACTGCAACCCAAGATAACTCCAATTGGGAAGTTGTAAAAACAACACGCTTACAATGTCAGCTAAATCATGAGGTTCCTTATTACGGTGAAGCTATATTTAAAGCCTCTGCAAGCAAAAACAAAAAACTAACCTTTAACTTGGATATGGTAGTACGCCCTGAAAACTATTCAATTGCTGGGCTAAAAGCAGTGCCGCCAACATGGCGAGCAGGCATGCCCGCTCGTGATATAGCGAACATGAAACTACTAAAAAAGTTTGACGGTGAACTAGGCAATAAAACAGCTTGGGAGATGTTAACTGAGCTTGAAAAAGGCTACTACCCCACCTTTTATTATCAAGACTGGCAAAATTCTGCCGATAAAATTGCCGTTGGTATGTCGAGCGTAAATTTTAAACAAGCTTATTGGGCGTTTTTGCAATGCCGCGATGAGTTACTTCCTTACAGTTTTGAAGACATTTCGTTTACGGTGATGAACTATCAATCTAACAGCAGTAAATTAACTAAATCATCTCAACAACGTTTAGATAAAATAGCTGAATACCTAAAAAATGATGTGAGTATTGAATCTATAAGTATCGACTCGTATACAGATAGCTACGGTGGTCGCTGGAATAACTTAGACCTTTCTCGCAAACGCGCTAAAGCAATAAAAGATTACATGGTAAGCCTAGGCGTTGACGAAGCAAAAGTACAAACAACGGGTTTAGGTGAAAAACGCTTTGTTGATACCAATGACAATATTTTAGGGCGCGACAAAAACCGTCGTTTAATAATTCAAATAGAAAAAATGTAGTTAAAACTTTCTAGCTCGCTTAAGATATTTATCGCCAAATTGAAAAAAGCCTAGGCTAATTAAAATAATAACAGCCCCTATAATTAACTCTTGGCTAAGTGGCTCATTGTTAAGCCATGCCCCTAGTGTTAGCGCAAAACTAGGGGTTATAAGCGTTGTAAGTGCAACGGTGCTAGCATTTAAATTTTGTAACACATGAAAATACGCAAGTGCCCCCACTAAAGAACCAAATAGTCCTAAATAACCAATTGCCCATAATGATTTTGCACTCCAGTTTTGTACATGCAGCTCACCATCTAATAGCCACCACGCAATAAAAAAGAGTGGAGTTACAAAGACCAACGCACCAAATGTGGTTGCCATTGGATGAATAGCTATTTGCACTCGCTTGATCATCACGCCGCTTAAACTAAAAAAGCACACAGCCATAAATACATATAGCAGTCCTAAGCCTTGGGTTTGTGAGTTTTGTACTTGGTTATAACTTACAAAATACAAACCTATTAATGCGCATGCTAAAGCAATAAGCTTTATAGGGCTAAACTTTGGTTCGTTAAGTAATTGCTGCGCAAGTAATCCAGACAATATAGGCGCTAAGCCAAACATGAGCGAAATAATACCCGAAGGCACGGTTTTAGCAGCCATATAGCTCAGTAACATACCGCCAAAAATACCAATACTTGAATAAAAGTAGAGTAAGCAGGCTTTTTTACTCCATGGCACTCTTATATTAGTAATCGCGACAATTAAGCCACCTAAAAGCAGCCCCACCAACATACGCATTAAAACAGCAAGCGTTGGCGACACACTTTCGCTACTCCAAACAATACCAAGTGGTGTAGTAGACCAAATGAGAACCATAAAAAAATACGATACTTTTACCGGCACATGCCAATCCTTAGCGTTTAATAACGCAATACAACGTACATAAAATTATACCCTCACCACCCTATTTTAATACTTTTAAATGCATACAAGTGCTTAATAAATACAGTTGTAAATTGAGAGTTACATTTAAATATGGCCCATTTATTACAAAACTATTTGAGATTTAAGTAACTAGTTATATGGTGCATAAATATTAATAATAATTAAGGTAATTAAGTGCTTAAAAATAAAACAATAGGCAGCATGTTAATTGTTGCGGGCACCACTATTGGCGCAGGAATGCTTGCCCTACCAATCGCATCAGCAGGGCTTGGCTTTAGTACTGCGCTTGCATTAATTGTAGGTAGTTGGTTATTAATGACCTACACAGCATTACTTATGCTAGAACTACATCAATATGCACCCCGTGATGCCACATTAAATACACTTGCTAAATTGTGGTTAGGTAAACGAGGGCAATACGTCGCTAACTTCTCAATGATATTTTTATTTTATGCTTTGTGTGCAGCGTATATAGCAGGTGGGGGTGCGCAGCTTCAAGCACGAATAAATATAGGCTTTGATGTAGATATTGCACCGCAGCTAGGCTCTGTGATCCTTGCTGTAATTATTGCAAGTGTTGTTACCCTAGGCACAAGTAAAGTTGATAAATTAAACCAAGTGTTATTTACAATTAAAATTATTGTATTGGCTAGCTTGTTTTATATGCTCACTCCTTATGTTCAAAGTAAACATTTATTAGAAATGCCTGTAGAGCAAGGTCTAATACTTTCTGCTATTCCGGTTATTTTTACATCTTTTGGCTTTCATGGATCTATTCCCTCTATTGTTAAATATGTAGGGCTTGAAATAAAATCCCTTAAAAAAGTAATGATTGCAGGTGCAGCTTTGCCTCTGGTTATTTATATTTTTTGGCAGTTATTGAGCCAAGGTATTATGAGCCAAAGCGATTTACTTAATAGTGAAGGCTTAAATGGGTTTGTAAGTAGCGTAGCTAATATTGCGCATAATCCAAATGTTTCAACCGCTGTTAAACTATTTGCGGATCTTGCACTTGCCACATCGTTTTTAGGCGTTAGCTTAGGCTTATTCGACTTTTTTGCAGACACGTTTAAAAAAGGTGATAACAAAACAGACCGCATCAAAACAGCCTTAATAACATTTATACCTCCTTTAGGATTTGCGCTATTTTATCCGCAAGGCTTTATTATGGCATTAGGCTACGCAGCCATAGCATTGGTCGTGTTAGCTATATTTTTACCTGTTGCTATGGTTTACAAGCAGCGGAAAACCTCAAATAAACAGGGTTATAAAGTAAGTACTGGTAACACTGGGCTATTAATTGCTGGGTTATGTGGTGTGCTAATAATTACTGCGCAATTTATGCAAATGGCTGGGGTTATACCTGCCATTGGTTAATGCGTACTTCTGTAAACTTAAATTTAGTTAATAAAAAACCGCACACCATTATTGATGGTGTGCGGTTTTTTTATGTTAACTACGTTTATTTACAAACGTCAGCTACTGCATTTGCAAAGTATTCAATATTCGAATCGCTAATACCCGCTACGTTTACACGGCTAGAACCAACAATGTAGATACCGTACTCTTTTTGCAAGCGAGCAATTTGCTCTTTATTAATACCCAAGAAAGAAAACATACCATGTTGGCGCTCAATAAATGAGAAGTCTTGAGCAATATCTTTTGCTGCTAAGCTTTCTTTAATTAGGCTACGTAAACCATTAATACGCGTACGCATTTCATCAAGCTCTGAGTGCCACATTTGCGTAAGTTCGGTGCTGCTTAAAATAGTATTTACAATATCTGCACCATGCGCTGGCGGCATTGAATATATACTACGTACTACACTTAACATTACAGAGTTAGATATATCTGCTGTAGCGCTATCTTTAGCAATTAGTGAACATGCACCAATACGCTCACGGTAAAGACCAAAGTTTTTAGAGCAAGAAGAACAAATAATGAGCTCTTCTACTGCATCAGCTAAAATACGTAATCCACGAGCATCTTCTTCAAGAGAAGATCCAAAACCTTGATACGCAATATCTACAAGTGGTGTAAAGCCAACTTCTTTAGCAAGCTCAGCAACTGTATTCCACTGAGTTTCGTTTAAATCCATACCACTTGGGTTATGACAACATGCATGAACTAAAACTACATCACCTTTAGGCACTTTTTTAAGCGTGTCGATCATCTCATCAAATAATAAATCTTTGTTTTCGTAATCGTAGTATGGGTACTCTTTAACAGTAAGGCCTGCCGCTTCAAATAAGCTGATGTGGTTTGCCCAAGTAGGGTTAGTTACCCAAACAGTTGCACCAGCGTTACAACGCTTAATAAATTCAGCTGCTACACGAAGTGCGCCTGTACCGCCAGGTGCTTGTGCTGTACGCACACGATTAGCAAGTAAAGCTTGGTGCTCACCTAATAATAACTGTTCCATTTTTTGACAGTAATCTAGGTTACCCGCTAAACCAATGTAAGATTTGCTTGTTTCGTTGTCTAAACGAAACGCTTCAGCTTTTTTCACCGCTTTAAGTACCGGTGTGTTGCCTTGCTCATCTTTGTAGACACCTACGCCTAAATCAATTTTATTAGGGTTTGTATCTTGTTTATAGGCCGCCATAAGGCCAAGAATAGGATCTGTTGGTAATGGTTTTAATACTGAGAACATTGGCTATCTCTTATCGTTATTTAGGGGTTAGCTGTTAGGCTTAGCTTAACATAAAAGCACATCACGTTGACCAGTGTTATTTACACTAGAAAGTGAGGAATTTTAATACAACATGCAATTAAAATGGCAAGTGTCTTTTCATCAAAAAAATCATTGCTAAAGGCTTCTGCATCTACAATACCTACACATTCATTTTGAGAGTTAAAAAGTGGTAGGCAGGTTTCAGATTTAACTTTAGGATCGCATGTATAGTACTCACCACCTTGAGATAAGTAGTTTTCAACATTATTAATAATGCGACCTTTTTGAGAAAGCGCAACTTGTACATTGTTGCTACCTGCTGCAAAAGCTTCTGTAAGCGGAAATAAAGGGCGACTTGGCGCACCATGATAAGCAAGCTTAAGTAGTTGCTTACCTTCATTGGTATTTGTTGCCTGATAAATGCCGTACCAATCTACTTTAGTTTGTTGCTCTATATAATTAACAATAGCTTGTAACTGAGCAAGCTTTTGTTCGGTCTGTGAATTGTTTTCAATATAGTCAGTAAGTTTGAATAGCTCGTCTTGTAAATAACCAAATAAGCTACATGCACCACCCTCGCCTAACTCAGGAATTTGATATTCCCAACAAACCTTAGTGTTAGGGCTGTTAGCAAGGTATAGCTCAAGCTTTTCAAGCTCAGCTGAAATTAAGTTTTGATCAACACTTAGCTGTGCTTGTGTTAGGTAAGAAGAAATCATTTGGCCATCCATACATCTAAAGTTTCGAAGATAATAACATGGATATTTTTACAGAGCTAGCTCAACTTGTAGCACATTTCAACTTGATTTCCGCTGGCATTGTAAGTAACTTTTTCGGCAATTTCTTCTAATAATGAAAGGCCCCGGCCAAACTCGTTATTAACTAAGGTAGGTTCACTAGCTCCTGGTTTATTACTAAACCCTCGCCCTGAGTCACAAATAATAAAATATAAACACAGCGTATCGGGGCAATAACGCATATCAATAATAATCATTGCACCTGTAAGGTTAGCTAAGGCAGCTTCTCTTAATTCGTAATACCGAAAAAAGCCATCTTCTTGTTTTTTAATCTCTGAATCGAGACCTAATACACCATGATCTAACGCATTGTTATAAGCCTCAGAAAGCAGCAAAAATATATTGGAACGATGGGCTTTTAGTCCTTCAACGCTACTTAAAATATTTACAACATCGTATACAGGATCTGTTTTTTTTATTTGCTGTGAGTTTAAGCTCAAGGATAAGTTAAATGCTAAAGTAGAAAACGCTTCGCGTTCTTGCTCCTGTGGTATTAAAGGAAGGCAGTTAAGTAATACAATACTTAAATCATCTTGTTGCTCGCTACCGTTCGCAAACTTACTTACACTTTGTATTATGTCTTCACTGCTTATCATTGGCTTAGCTTTTAAGGTCTGTAAAAAGCGCTCTTCACCAAAAAAGGCATCACTATGATTTGCTGTTTCAATAATACCGTCTGTTGCTAACACTAAGCGCGTTGATGGGTCCGCCTCAAAGTGTATAACCTCATATTCAAATTCTTGCTCATCTAATATGCCTAGTGCCATATGTTGAGACTCAAGTGTTTGCTTAACGTTTCCGTTATTATCTATTAAGTAAGCATCAGGTAGGCCGCCAAGCCAAGCTGACACACTTTTACCAGATGCACTTAGCTCAATAATATTAGCTGCGCAAAACATATGACCTGGGAGTAAGTTATATAGTAATAGGTTTAATTCACACGCAATGTCGTTAACTGCCATACCTTTTTGCACCATAGTGTAAAACACGCGTGAAACAGGTAATGCGCCTATAGCTGCAGCTAAGCCATGCCCAGTAAAATCACCCAGCATGCAGTACAAATTCCCTATTGGGCTTTGTGCAACCAAAAATACGTCGCCATTAAACATGGATGCCGGTGATAAATTAAAATCGAGGTATTCTTTAAACTTCCCCTGGTTTTCCAGGGAGTTACTAAAAATATGCTCGATAATCTCATGTTCACGTTCAATTTGATTGTGATGATATTCTAATAATTTTTTTTGCTGATTGGCTTTTTTACTTAGCTCTCTGGTGCGGCTGTGAGCCTTAATTTTTGCGTGTAAAATAACTTTTTCAAATGGTTTATGAATAAAGTCATCGCCGCCTACGGCTAAACAGCGCTCAAAACTGGCCTGATCTTCTAAAGAGGTAATAAAAATAATAGGTAGGTAAACTTCGCTGTTTAACTGCTTTATTTTTTCAGCAGCTTCAAAGCCATCCATTACAGGCATTAAAACATCAAGTAAAACAATGTCTATCTCTTCTCGTTTAAGTACATTAAGCGCATCGAGGCCATTATAAGCAAACGATATTTTGTAACCTTCTTGCTCAAGCATTTTACTTAATAAAATACGGTTGAGCGCTTGGTCATCTACAATCAGCACATGCATCATTAGCTAATATCAAACTTTTTATCAAAACGAGAGATTTGTAATATTTTTCTTAGTTGTGGTTGGCAGTTGCTAATTTCGATTGTTTTTACTTGTCCCTCAATGGTTTTTTTCATATTGAGCAACATGCCAAGTGCAGAGCTGTCCATATAGTCGGTTTCTCGTAAATCGATAATAACTTTAACCGTTTTATCGCTCATTTGTGCATAGGCTTGGCGAAAAGATTGCACTAAATTAAAATCAAACTTGCCCTTAATTTGTATTGTTAAAGTAGTGCCATCGACCGATTCGTTCTTTGTTAAACTCATAATAAACTCCAATAATATTTCCTTTGAACTAAATATAACCTGTTAAAAGTATTTAGCAAAAAGAAAAACACACAACAGCAAATTTGCTATCATTTATGCCAATATTTATTTCATTTTATCTATTAAAGGTAAGTTATGAGTGATAGTCACTTAGTATATTCAACAAGCACAGGTCGAATTGACCAACCAAAACCTGAAAAAGAGCTAGATACTAAACTTTTTAAAGATGGCTCTGTACGTATAGAACGTCAAACAAAAGGGCGTAAAGGCAAAGGTGTCATGTTAGTGGTAGGTATTGACCCAAAAGAACACGATTTAAAAAAGTTAGCTAAAACCATTAAAAGCAAAATGGGCCAAGGCGGCGCAGTTAAAGAAGGTATTATTGAAGTACAAGGCGATGACCGAGATAAGCTAAAAGCTATTTTAGAAGGGTTAAAGTTTAAAGTTAAAATTGCGGGTGGTTAACCCGCAATTTATTAGTTAGCCAAGCTCAGGTTTAACTATTTAACCTTATTACTTTTATAGCTACAAACTTTAGTAAATTCAGTGCAGTTAGCACTGGAAATAGCAGCTGAGATAGATGGCTAGTTAGTTACTTCACTTATTGAAAGCTCATTTAATTTTTCATATAAATTAGGTAAGTCGTACTCAGGTATTGGCGGGCTATAATAATATCCTTGCACAATAAAGCAGTTGTTATTTTGTAGAAACTGCATTTGCTCTATCGTCTCAACGCCTTCAGCAACAACATCTAGTTTTAACTTTTGCGCCATAGCAATAATAGCCGCAGTGATTTCCATATCATTTGTGTCATCTGGGATGTCTTTTACAAATGAACGGTCAATTTTGAGTATATCTACAGGGAAACGCTTTAAATAACTAAGTGATGAATAACCCGTACCAAAGTCATCAATAGAGATAGAAATACCTAATGCTTTAAGTTCGTGCAATTGCGTAATAGCCGCTTCAACATTGCCCATAAGCATGCTTTCGGTCAACTCTAAATGCAGGCGTTTTGCAGATACGCCTGAGCGAATTATCATTTTGCTCAATGTAGGAACCAAGTTTGAATCTTTAAACTGACGAGCCGATAAGTTAATTGAAATATTATTTTCAAGCCCCTGCTCACTTAGCCTAACAGCAAAGTCACAAGACTCCTGTAGCACCCACTCGCCTAACTCAACGATTAAGCCTGTAGCCTCTGCGATTGGAATAAATTTATCTGGCGGAATTAATCCCTCAGTTGGGTGGAACCATCTTAATAATGCTTCATAGCCAATAACTTTTTGATTTCGGCTGTCTACCTGTGGCTGGTAGTAAACTACAAATTGCTTTTCTTTTAACGCTATACGTAATTCGTTTTCTATGAATAAGCGCTCATTAGCCGCAGCGTTTAACTCTTGGCTATAAAAGTGGTATGTGTTACGCCCTTTCGCTTTAGCCTCGTACATAGCTAAGTCAGCGTGCTTTAATAACTGATCTTCCTCTAAGCTATCGTACGGAGCCATAGTAATACCAATACTAGCGCTAACTATTACTTCGTTGTTACCAAGCTTAATAGGTATATTAAGTGTTTTTTGAATCGTATTTGCTACGTCACTTGCATGCTCTTGGCTTTCAATGCCACTGAGTAATACAGCAAACTCATCACCACCTAAACGGGCAATAGTGTCTTCTGCCCTTAAGCGTTTTTTAAGCCTATTAGCAACTTCAATTAACAGCTGATCACCTGCATCATGGCCAAGCGTATCGTTAATTCGTTTAAATTCATCTAAATCAAAGTAAAATAGTGCAAATGCATAGTGCCCGCGCTCAGCAAGCGCCATTGATTTACGTAATTGCATTCTAAAAAAGGTTCTGTTTGCAAGGCCGGTTAAAGTATCAAAATAAGCAAGCTGCTCCATTTTTCGTTGGCTTTCTTTAACAAACGAAATATCTTGTGCTGATGCTACATAGCTTGTTATTTCTCCGCCGTCTTCGCGAATTGGCGATACACTCAAAGATACCCAAATAGGTTCTTTGTTTAAGCCCTGAATTAGGGTATCTCCGCGCCAGTAATTGCGGCTGCGTAAATCAATGTTTATATCATCAACTAAAATAGCCATCTCAGAGGCAATAATGCTCAGTAAAGGCGCTCGATTGAAGTGGCTCTCTGGGTAGCCGGTCATTTCAAGCATTTTAGGGTTTACATACTCAATAACAAAATTTGCATCGGTTATAACCACACCAGTACCAGAGAACGCCACAGCTTTAGATAGGCGGTTTGCCGCTTTTTCTGCTATTTCTTTCTCTGTAATTCGCTGATTCAAGCCATCAATAAGTTTACGTATTTCAACAGTCATGTCTCTAAATGAGCCATTGAGTGTACCAATTTCGTCTTTATTTTCTGGCGGGAACTCAGTTAATAGCTGACCTTTACCAAAGCCTGTTACTGCATGTACAAGCGTATGAATTCTACGTAAAACTAACTGATATAACGCTTGATGTAATAGCAACGCCACTAAAACAGCATAAAGGATAAATAAACCAAAAAATTTGAGCTTTAAATCTTGCAACGCAGAGAGCGTTGACGAGCGCTTTTTATACACGCCGATATACCAATCTAAATCGTCAATTTTTCTAATATTAATAATGTGAGCTTCATCATTCTTTTTAAACGAGTTGGCGTATTCGGGTAATTTAACTCTTATTACATCATCAATAATCGATTGTAGCTCTGGGTTTACCAGCTCATTAGTGCTTAGTCCTTTGTTTTCACCAGCGTAATCTGCTAATAATGCAGGGTTTAAGTTAGGGTGCGCTAATAACTGCCCTTTGCTATTAAATACAAGCAAGTGCTTTTCTTTATCGCCTACCGGTAAAAAAGAAATTAATTTATTTAAAGCAATATCACTGCCCGTTACGCCTAAAAATTCGTTGTTTACATAAACAGGCACTAACAAGCTTATTACCCATTTATGCCATACCTTGTCGTAGTATACTTTTGACCAAGCAGGGCTTCGCTCAGTACCTAATTTACTTTTAATATATTTATAAGTAGAGCCATTTGTAACACTAAAATCAGCAGGTGCATTGAGTGCCCAATTAGGCGGAGATACACGAATAAAGTCATCATTTGTTATAAGGTAAAAGTTGAAAAAGTCATGTACAAGCGTTGGAGAAATAATACGCCAAAGCGTCTCTGAGTCATTAAATAGGCGTTTATAAAAAGGCGAGTAATTTTGCTGAGGTAAAAATGCAGCAGATAGGCCATCAGCTGAAGCACTTCTGATCGTACCATCACTATTAAATTGTAGTTGCGATTTATTTTTTAAGTTAACAGATGAGTTTTCCTGAAAAAGCTGTTCAGTCACTACATTATTAGCTTGTTGGGCAATGTTTAATTTTGTTTGAATGCGTTCGTTAAACTGCTTAACCAATAAGTCTGTTGAGCTTTTTAAAACTTCATGCTCTTCAAAAACAAGCTGTTTTTCTTCTGACTTAAGCATTAAGGCAGCCGCACATACTCCTGCTATTAAACAAATAGCCGATATAAGCAGTGACAGTTTTACACTTAAAGAATTTAATCCAAAACGCGATGGCGGGCGTCTGTAAACCACGGGTCAACCTTAATTATTAATAATTGTTATTATTTGAACCAGTTAACGAAATATACCAGATCCACATTCATATTTATAAATTATTTGTGAACTTTTGATAAAAACCAATTTTGAGTAAATAAAATACACTCTGATGCGATTTAGAGGCTTATCTTTATTGACATTACTGGCAACTCTCCATACATTACCTACATGAACATATTTATCTCTCGCGCTTTTTTTTCTTTTTTTAGCTTCTTTATATAGAAGAGGCTTCCCTGTTTGTGAGATAAAATCAATCGAATAGTAAAGCCTCCCAACTGGGAGGCTTTTTTGTTTTTGCTGTTAAATAACAGCGTATTTTTGGAATGAGGAAACCAAAATGACAAACGATGTGTTAAACACACTCAGACACGACATTAATGAAATAGACTCTGACTTACTCGTGTTATTAGCAAAACGTCGCCGCATTAGCCATGGCGTAGTCGAATACAAAATTGCTAACAATAAGCCTATACGCGATGAAGCCCGCGAGCTCGCCCTATTAGAGAAGCTAATTGGTTATGGTAAGTCACTTGGTTTAGATGCTTATTACGTAAACAATGTTTTTCAGACCATTTTGGAAGACTCAGTATTACATCAGCAAGCAATGCTACAAAAAAACTTAAACCCAGATGCACTTAGCGAAACTCATCGTGTTACTTATCTTGGTGGCCAAGGCTCATACAGCCAGCTTGCTTGTCATAAATACTTTAGTCGCCGCCCAGGAAAACTAATTGAAATTGGCTGTACTTCGTTTGATGAAATCACCGGTAAAGTAGAAAACGGTCAAGCCGACTTTGGTTTACTGCCAATTGAAAATACAAGCTCTGGTAGTATTAATGAAGTATTTGACTTGCTACAACATGCCCAAGTGTCTATCGTGGGTGAAGTTACACACAGTGTAGAGCACTGCTTACTTGCCAACCCTGAGACTGAGTTAAGCCAGTTGACAAAAATATTTGCTCACCCTCAACCGTTTGCTCAGTGCAGTCGCTTTTTGCAAGGCTTAGGTGATTTACAACATGAAACATGTGACTCAACATCAAGCGCACTACAATCGGCGTTAAATACACCAAATAGTGCAGCCATTGGCTCAGCACAAGCTGGTAAAAATGTTGGTCTTGAGGTAATTAAGTCAAACCTTGCCAACCAAAGCGAAAACCACAGCCGCTTTATTGTTGTGGCGCGCAAACCTTTGCAAGTGTCTAACCAGATCCCAACTAAAACAAGCTTAATAATGTCAACTAAGCAACAAGCAGGTTCACTTGCTGATGCTTTAATGGTTTTTAAACAGCATCAAATTAACTTAGTAAAACTTGAATCGCGTCCTACTCCAGGCAATCCGTGGGAAGAAGTGTTTTATGTTGATTTAGAAGCAAACTTAGCTGATAGCCAAGTAAAAGAAGCGCTAGAAGAACTTAAAGAATACACACAGTATGTACGTGTTTTAGGATGCTATCAAAGCGAGACATTACAAGCAGTTAGTGTTAACACTTAACCTCTCGTTTTATAACTAAAAAAGGGCCTCAACTGGCCCTTTTTAGTTCATACAGTCAAATTATAAAGGTTAGTCGAGTACTTTAGCGTCATTCGCTTTATTTAATAAGCTTCGGCTTTGAGTTAAAAAATGTGCCGTAGAATCTGAAAAATAAGATTTTGCATCAGCAAATGCATCTATAAGCGCAGTTTTATCGCCCGCCTTTAACTTTTCAAGCGTTTCAGCGAAAGTATCCTGATACTGTGCTAACAAGCTTTCTACGTCATCAAATTGCGCTAACATAATATCTGAGTAAAGCTCCGGTGATTGCGCAAACAAGCGGCCCACCATCATCAGCTCCAATTGGTATATAGGCGATGAGCAACTACGTAGCTCTTCAAGTGTATGGCTTTGCTTAGCTAAAAACTGCCCATAGACAAATGTTGTTAAATGACGCATAACTTGAATAATTTGCATTGCTTCATCGTGCTTTTTAGCATCAAGTTCAACCAGCTGGCATCCCCATACTTGTAGTTGTTGTAATAACCCTTGAGCAGCTAAATGATCCCTCCCCTCACATACAACAACGGTTTGTTTAACCCAGTGAGAAATATCAGGTCCAAACATTGGGTGTAAACCAACTACCGGTCCACTATGCGCCGCTTTTAATGCTTTAATAGGTGATTGCTTCACCGACGTTATATCTACAAGCAAGCAGTCATCATCAAGTTTAGGCAATTTAGCGACTACGGAATCTAGTGCATTAATCGGCACACTCACCATTACGAGTTTGGCACCTTTTAAAATACTTTGTGCCTCGTCTTGCTGATCTTTATCTAAGATTTTAACGTCGTAGTCAGAGCGAATAAACTGCTGCGCAAATAACTGCCCCATTGCGCCTTGGCCACCTACAATAACAATAGGTGAAAGCTGTGGCGCAGCACAAGCAAGTTTTGCCTGCTGATTTTGATAAGCCTCGCGCATCATACGCCTCAGTATATCTTCAACGAGATCAGGGCTTACATTTTGCTTGATAGCTTCTTGTCGTCTTGCTGCTAGCAGTGCGGCTTCGCGTTCAGGGGCATGTAAGGGCGCACCTGTTTGCTGTTTTACTTCGCCAATTTTTTGCGTAATGCTGTTACGTTTAGCTAGTAAAGCAACCAGCTGTGCGTCGCACTCGTCTATACCATCTCTTAACTGTGCTAAATCGCTAATGTCTGCCACGTTCATTTCACCTTAAAGCCAATATCGTAAATTTAAATTTACAAAAAAGTAAACTAATCAATACGATAAATACTAACAGGATCGCTTAACTGAGAAAAGGCTAATACTAAAATTTTACTGCGGCAGGGAGCCAATAATAAAGGTGAACGGTGAACGGTGAA
>NZ_PNCW01000570.1:0-321 GCF_005886985.1 Pseudoalteromonas sp. S3178
GGTTTGAAGGCTCATTGCTCACATTACTCACGGGCTTACCAGTGGTACTACTGTGTACTCAAGGCGGGAAGTTAAACGTTCTGAAAACATATCATTATGATGATATGTTATGGGCAGGAGGTATTGGGTTACTCACTGTGTCTTCAGCGTTGTTTTCTTGGTTCGCTTTTGCCGTGCTCACGGTTATTTCCTTGGCGTTATGTGCTGTTTTTCGCGGTTTTAAATCGTTAAGTTTGGCTGGTTTTATTCTAGCCGCAGGCGTTGCTTTTTTACTCAGTATAGACACCGTGCAAGAACAAAATGATGTGCAAACAACGCTGT
>NZ_PNCW01000571.1:0-451 GCF_005886985.1 Pseudoalteromonas sp. S3178
TGGCGCCAGTACTGAAGTGGTAATTGGTCAGGGTTTCAGTGCTGAGCTTTATAAAAGTTTAGATATGGGGTGTGTTACTTTCCTAGAAAAGTACTTTTGTGATGGCACCTTGAGTAAAAATAATTTTAATAAAGCGATATCCGCGGCTGCGATAGAGATTGCTCCGATACAATCGCAATACATCGATATGGGTTGGGAGTTAGCTATCGGTGCATCTGGTACTATTCAAGCAATTCAAGAAATATTAGCCGCTTCGGGCGAAAGTGAAGTGTTGACACTTGAGCGCTTATTGGCAATTCAAAAACAAACGATGCAGTATGCAAGCATTGCGCAACTCCAGCTTCCAGGCTTGAGTGAAGAGCGACGTCTGGTGTTTGTTTCTGGATTAGCGATTTTAATTGCTTTGTTTCGAAGTTTAGAAATCCAACAAATGGGTCTTGCTGGAGGGGCG
>NZ_PNCW01000572.1:0-370 GCF_005886985.1 Pseudoalteromonas sp. S3178
GTTGTGCTTTATGGCGAAACATTTACAACTGAGCGAATTTTAACGTTTGCGTGTATTTGGACTGCACTTGCTTTGTTTAGCTGGGACAGTTATCGCGTTTCAAAGTAATGGTTATGTAATTACTTATAATAAAACAGGGCCAGACAGGTGGCCCTTAATGTATAATTCTGTTTCTGCCTTGCTCTTTTGCATCATACAGTTTTACATCTGCGGCCTTGAGTAACGCATCAATTTTTTGTTCTACCATAGAAACAAAGCCGATGGAGATGGTGAAGTGAATTTTATGTGGGGTTAAAGACACACTATTTGAGTCTAAATATTGCCTAAAGAGTTCTAATTGATTTAGATTGTCTTCAATAGAACCTTGTTG
>NZ_PNCW01000573.1:0-224 GCF_005886985.1 Pseudoalteromonas sp. S3178
AAGATACATGAGAAAGCGTCCAATTCGTTAACATATGTTCTCTATTAACACTGTCTTCAACATAAGTATTCCAATAACGAAATGTAATTCGGATTACAATTTAACAGCCAATCCATACATACTGTTCAAAACAAGCTTATTTCGCATCTATATATTTAGTAAAATAATTCCTTTCATATATCCAAAAGCAGTTATGCCAATAGATAACGAAAAGACCACCACAT
>NZ_PNCW01000574.1:0-337 GCF_005886985.1 Pseudoalteromonas sp. S3178
GATATGGCCACTCCTTGGCAGTTTTTTATTCCGTACAATATCGACTTTGCGTTTACTAAACAGCCGAGCAGTGTGATTGGTAAAGCGACGTTAACTTGGCAGTTTTATTACCAAGTTGAGATTGTTGAAGTGTGTGATTTACCGCCTATCAGTGAAGTGTATTTAGGCCCTGAAGGGGGCGAGCATTGGCTTATTGCCAAAGCCTCAGCAGCGGTTGAGTCGCCATCAGGCAGTGGGAGCGCTTAATTATGATAGCTAACCCATTACAAACCAATTTAGCCCAAGCCGACATGCAGCATCGGCTCGCTAAGTTAATTTCGTTAGGCACTGTGAATGA
>NZ_PNCW01000575.1:0-329 GCF_005886985.1 Pseudoalteromonas sp. S3178
AGCCGTCACTAAGACCCTTGGCGCTTTGCAAGCTTAGGTAATGGGCTCCGGAATAAGCAATAAGGGCATCGTCGGCAACTTTGGCCCGGTCGTCAACGCCATCATTATTCACATAAGGGTTCACCTGCACAAGTGCTCGCAGCCCCGGCTCATTGGCCTGAAAACGCACGCGCACCATCAGTGACTGCGTATCCGGGTCGGTAAAGATATCTTTAATAATGCGAAAGCGCCCTTGGCTATCCTCACTGGTTACTCTGTATGCCAATGATGTCGGTCGCCCTTGGGGGTCGACATCAAGGTATTCCACGCGATTGCTAAGACCATCGCTT
>NZ_PNCW01000576.1:0-289 GCF_005886985.1 Pseudoalteromonas sp. S3178
ACATCTTCATTGAAGGTAAGACCTGCATCTTTAAATTCAATTACCCGCGTGACCGTATTGTGCTCTAGCGGCAACCCACGGGTTAGTCCCAAAAGCGTGGCCTTTTCTGGTGATAAACATTCATCCCCCAATACTGAGAACAACTGAGTAGCTAACACGCTTAATCGCACATTAAAGGTCGTAACTAAGTGCTGTACCAGTGGTAGTAATGCCTCATAACCGATGACGTCATCCGGTTGTGCCGGTACAACAAAGCGCGTATCTACAAAATGTGTTACCTGTGTATCAT
>NZ_PNCW01000577.1:0-335 GCF_005886985.1 Pseudoalteromonas sp. S3178
TGAAACGGCCTCATTCAGTTTTGGGAGTAAATGCTGAGATGCAGTAAAGATTTGTTCCACCAGTTGAGGAGTGGATTGCTGTAACTGAGACCTTGATAAAGTGATAAAAGTATTACTTTGTAAATCCAATTGCACTGGCTCTTGGTAGTAAAGCGCTGCAAGCGCCTCATTCAAATAAATAGCCTCTCCTCCCTCTGTTTTAGTTAAAAACTCATGATTACTTTCAAATTTATCAATGGTTTGACGCAGCTCCTCACTGTCTCTTTTATCCTCTTGTGCACTGAAAAGCGCGATGCGCTGGGACAACATCCGCTGCATACCCGCAATATTAATTA
>NZ_PNCW01000578.1:0-359 GCF_005886985.1 Pseudoalteromonas sp. S3178
CATTTCCGTAACAGCACACGAACTATTGATGAAGCCACACGAGTGCACATAGAACCGCAACTGCGTTTTAGTGAAGAGCGTTATGCGTGGTCATTTCTCTCTGAGTTCAGTGTGCTGCACACTTATTATGACCAGCAAGGTAACCTTGAAGGGACGCAGTATGAGCAAACGGTAAACAGAACCCTACCGAAAGTTCGCCTATACAGCCAACTTAACTTCGAGCGCGACACCAGTTTACTCGTCGAAGATGGTATTCAAACCCTGGAACCACAAATTCAATATTTGTACACCCCCAATAAAGACCAAAATAACATTGGCCTGTTTGATACCACCAAACTCCAAGACGACTTTTATGGCCT
>NZ_PNCW01000579.1:0-248 GCF_005886985.1 Pseudoalteromonas sp. S3178
AACGTTCAGTCAGGAACTCGCAAAGCAGTGCAAGAAACTCCCTCTCAAGCGTTATCAGACGCTTTGGTTAAAGTTGCAGAAAAACGAGATCGCAAAGCTTTTGCGTTCTTGTTCGAGTACTTTGCGCCAAAAATCAGGCGCTTTGGTGTGAAGCAATTTGGGAATGATGCCCAAGCGATGGAGCTTGTACAAGATACGATGACGTCAGTATGGCGTAAAGCACACCTTTATCATCATGACAAAGGTGC